>DASWAW010000081.1:0-7577 GCA_036390955.1 Arthrobacter sp. | reverse complement strand
TCGGACACGGTATGGGTGACCGCGTGCAGTACTGTCCCGGACCGCGCCAGTTCCGCTGACCGGATCAGCTCCCGGGGCGTGCCGCTGGCGGTGGCGGTGCCGGCGTCGAGGACGATCCAGTGCGTGGCGGAGCGTGCGAGGCCGTCGACTGCCTGGCTCAGCACCACGACGGCGGTACCGGCAGCGGTGAGCCGGCCAATCAGGTCCCGGACCTGGATGACACCCGCAGCGTCCAGGGAGGCCAGGGGTTCGTCGAGGACCAGCACCCCGGGTCCGGCGATGACGGCGCAGGCCATGGCCAGCCGGCGCAGTTCGCCGCCGGAGAGGGTGGCGGGATCCCGGTCCAGGAGCGCGGTGAGGCCGGTCAGTTCCGCGATGCCTGCGACGTCCCGGAGCATCTGCGGCCTCGGGGTGCCGCGGTTTTCCAGGCCGAAGGCGAGTTCCTCGGCGACGGTGGAGCGGACCGTGGAAAGCATGGCAGCCGCATCCTGGGGGACGTAGCCCACCCGGTCCGACCAGGCGGCGGGATTGATCCGGGGGTCGTCCTCGCCGCCCCGGAACTCCAGCAGCTCCCCGGCCAGTGCGAGGGAACCGGTGAGCCATCCGGCCGGGCCGGGCCGGAGCCAGCCCGCCAGCAGTTTGCCCAGGGTGGTCTTGCCGCTGCCGGAACCGCCGAGGACCGCCGTGACAGTCCCCGGACGCGCGCTGAAATCCACGTCGTGCAACGCGGGGGCGGTGTCGCCGTGGAAGCGGAAGCTGCCGATCCGGGCGGCCAGCACAGCGCCAGTTGAGGCGGCGTCGGCGGGGGCGGCGGCGGCGGGGGCGGCGGCAGGGGCGGAAGAGCCCGTTGCGCCGGGGCCCGTTGCGGCAGGGTCCGTTGCGGCAGGGTCCGTTGCGGCGGTTGCGCCGGCGGTTGGAGTGGGGCCCGTGGCTGTCATAACGGCCCCGCGGCCGGCCAGGACGCCCCGAGGCGCACGGCCACGGCCGCGGCTGCGAGCAGCAGCAGCACGGCCCGGAACCGGCGCTCGGTCGGAGGGTCCGCAACCTCACGGTAGCTGGTCCGGGGACCCTGGCCGCCGAAACCGCGTGCCTCCAGGGCCTGGGCCCGGCTCCCGGAATCCTCGATGAGGCCCAGCACCAGCGGGACCATCTGCAGCCGGACGGCGATGAGCCGGGACAGCACCCCGCCCCGGACCACCAGCCCGCGGGCCTCCTGCGCCGACCTGATGCTTTCCAGCCTGCCGGCCATCGCCGGCAGGAGGGTGAGCGCGGACGCCAGCACGAAGCCGAACTGCGGCGGCAGCCCCCGCGCAGCCAGCGCCGCCACCAGATCGGGGGCGCTCACGGTGAAGGAGAAGAGCAGCAGCGCCATCACGCAGGCGCCCGTGCGGGTGCCCGCCTCCAGGGCGAAGGCGAGGCCTTCCGCCGTGACCCGTGCGGGCCCCCACGCGGCCAGGACAGTCCGGCCTTCCGGGAAGAAGAGCCCGTGCAGCAGCAGAAGCGACAGTCCCAGCGGGACCAGGACCGCCGCGGCCGCGGCCAGCACACGGCGGCCGGCACCGGCACGCACGGCCAGCACGGCTGCCGCGAGGCCGACGGCGACGGACAGCGGCCAGCTGCCGGCCGCCGTCGTGACCACTGCGGTGCTGCCGGCCGCCGTCAGCGACGTCAGCGGATGGAGGGTGGAGCGCATTCTGCGGGGACTCCGGTTCAGGCTCCGGGCGTTCCGGGAGCCTTGCCGGCGAGCACCCGGTGGCGCCGGACAAACGGGAACTGGAGAGTGGTGCGCCGCGGCAGCGCGTAGACCAGCATCGCGGCGATGGCGAAGACGATGGCCTTGTCCATTGGATCCGAGACCAGCGCCTGCTTGGTGATGGCTGCGAGCAGCGTGTCGCCCATGGCACGGAAGGCGCCGACGAGCGCTCCCGTGCCGAGGCCGGATGTGCCGCCAAAGACAAAGGCTGCGATCGGGGCGGAGACGACGCCGGCGAGGATGCCGGTGGCGAAGCCGGCCACGGGTGCGAGGTAGAAGCGGCGGAACAGCCCGCCGCGGGCGGCCAGGCCGGCGAGGAAACCGATCAGTGCCGCGCCGGCGGCAAACGGCAGCACGGTCGGGTTGAAGAAGGACCACACGATGCTGCTGAGGGCACCTGTCGCGGCGCCCGCGGCCGGCCCGGCGAGGACCGCGATCAGTACGGTGCCGATGGCATCAAAGTAGAACGGCAGCCCGGTGCTGCCCATGAGCTGGCCCAGGACCACGTTCAGGACCAGGGCCACCGGCATCAGCACCAGGGTCGAGGTGGGGAGGACTGGAAGCGCCGCGGCGATCAGCAGCACGGCGCCGAGGAAGAAACCCCCGAGGGCCACAAGCGCCGGGAGACTGGCCGGGCCGTTGGCGATTTCCGCCGGCTGGGTCAGGATGAGGAAGAGGTACGTGCCCGCGATTGCTGCGGCTCCGCCGAGTTCCAGCAGGCGGCGGTTGCGCCGCGCTTTGGCTGTGCCTGCGGCGGATCCGGCACCGGACCCGGGGCCGGTGGCAGGGAGGGTCAGGGGCTGCTGTGACATGGGGATGGTCCTTCGGTGGGGGCTGCAACATCCGCCTATGTCACCTCGGCGCAGCTACCATCCTACCCAGCGGCGGACGGCCCGCATGACGCGATCCGCCGCGCCAGCGCGCCGACTGAGGAAATGAGCTCCTTGAAGCACCGCTCCGGATCGTTGGAGGAGACGATCCGGGCGTTGGGCGGCAGGCCCCAGAGACCGCGGAAATCCGCCACCGTGGTGCCGACCAGCAAGGGCGAGCCGGTTTCGACGTCGACAGTGGCCAGGCGGGCGGTGAACGGGGTGCGCCCGACGGCGGCGCAGGCCGCGAAGGCGTCATGCATGTGCGCCACATAGCCCTGGTCGTAGCGCCGGTGGAACTCCATGTAGAACCGGATCGCGTCGGACAGGCAGGCCACGAGCGGGTTCGCCGAGCTGCTGCGGAGGCCCTCCGGCTGCTCCGGTAGGACCAGTTCCGGCCCGGCACCGGCGGCCTCGCCGAGGCGCCGGAGGTGTTCGGGCAGCATTTCAATCCGCTCCGTCGTTTCCAGTGCACACACCAGCGGCAGCTTGTCTTCCGGCAGGCCGCGGTACGCGGCGAAGACCTCTTTGGCCGCGTGCGGGTCCACCGAGACGTTCCATTCCGCCGTCGGCGTGGTGTTGCCCTGGTAGTAGAAGCTCCCGCCCATGATGACCAGGCCCTTGAGCAGCCGCGGCAGCTCCGGTTCCCGGCGCAGGGCCAGGGCGAAGTTGGTGAGCGGGCCGGTGATCAGCCCGGTAATCTCGCCCGGGTGGGCCCGGACTTCCTCCACCCAGACGTCGACGGCGTGGCGCGGCGAGATCCCCTGGGCGGGCGCCGGCAGCTCCGCGTAGCCGATCCCCTGCGGCCCGTGGGTCTCCTCGGTGGTGACCAGCGGGATTTCCAGCGGCACCTCGGCACCAATGGCCACTTCCACACCCTGCCGGCCGCACAGCTCCAGCAGCGCCAGGGTGTTGAGCGCGACCTGGCGGGCACCCACGTTACCGGCGGTGCAGGTGATGGCCTGCAGGTGGACCTTCGGCCGGGACAGCAGGTAGACGAGGGCCAGGGCGTCGTCGATTCCGGTGTCGACGTCCATCAGGATGGTATGCGCCGGTGCGGGCACCCCGGCCCGGGACCCGGCGGCGGCCCCCGGTGACAGCGGATCCATCTAGAACAGTGCGACCTTCGGCGTGCGCGGGAAGATGTCGTCCAGCTCGGCGCGCTCCGCGGCGCTGGGGATCCAGGCGACGGCGGCGGCGTTCTGCCGGACCTGTTCGGGCCGGGTGGCGCCGGCAATGACGCTGCTGACCGAGGGCTGGGCCGCGAGCCAGGAGAAGGCCACCTGGATCTCGGTCAGGCCCCGTTCGGCGGCGAAGGCGCTGAAGGCACCGAGCTGGTCCCAGTCGGCGTCGTGGACCAGGTTGGTGCGGGTGTGGCTGAGGCGCGAGCCTTCCGGCGCGGTGTCTTTGGCGTACTTGCCGGTCAGGAGTCCGTTGGCGAGCGGGAAGTACGGCAGGACGCCCACGCCGTAGGCTTCGGCGGCGGGTGTGACCTCGAGTTCGGCGCGGCGGTCCAGCAGGTTGTAGTGGTTCTGGCTGGAGATGAAGCGCGCTCCCCCGCGGGCGCGGGCCACGAATTCTGCCTCGGCGATCTGCCAGCCGGCTCGGTTGGAGTGGCCGATGTAGCGGACCTTGCCGCTGGTGACGAGCTCGTCGAGGGCGGCGAGGGTTTCCTCGATCGGGGTCAGCGGGTCGGGGGTGTGGAACTGGTAGAGGTCGATCCAGTCCGTCCCGAGGCGGCGCAGCGAGGCTTCCGCGGCCTTGATGATGTAGCGGCGGGAGCCCCGGGCACCAAAATCGTTGCCGTTGGTTCCGCGCATGTCCATGCCGAACTTCGTGGCGACGACGGCGTCATCGCGGCGGCCCAGCAGGGCCTTGCCCAGCATGGTCTCGCTCAGGCCCGGCTCCCGGCCGTAGCTGTCGGCGACGTCGAAGAAGTTGATTCCGGCGTCCAGGGCGGCGTGCACGACGGCGTCGGTCCCCTGCTGCGACTCGGTCGCCGTATTGGACCGGCCCAGGTTGTTGCAGCCAAGCCCTGCGACGGAGACGGTCAATCCGGAATTTCCTACGCGGCGGTATTCAGTCATGGGATTCAGCCTATAACGGGCGGGGACGGGTCCGGGGCAGGCCGGGCGGCCGGCGTTTGACCGGCCGCGGGCACGCGGCAGCCGGCACGCGGCAGCCGGCACCCGTCCGGCGTTTGGCCGGCCGGGGGTCACCGGGCCGCAGGCACGGCCGCCTATCCTGCGGGCAGTTCCAGCCCTCGTTCGTCCAGGGCGTCCTCGAGCTGTGCCAGGGTCCGCGGGCAGATGCCGTGCATCCGGCCCAGGGCCAGCCGGCCAAGGGCCACCACCTGCTCGAGGGTTTCCACCCCCGCGTGGGCGAGGGCCCGGCGCGCGGGAGCCGCGATCCCGCGCGGCAGCGGGGTACGGCCTGGTTCAACGGATTGTGGAGCCATGTGGAAACCCTTCCAGTCGTTGTCCCCCAAAACTGATGTGAAACGTGCCGGTGGAACCAGCCCTTGGAGCTAGAGCGTGAAGCTGTTGGCCGGCTTCGGTGAGTGCTTGAGCTTGAAGGACGTCTCGCCGAAGGCTGCGGCGCCGATGCTCAGTTTGGTGAAGTCGAGGTCCTCGCCGCGGATACAGACCTTGATGGCGTTGACGGCCTTGTTCACGTCCGGGGTGAGGATGAAGATGTTGAGCTTGGAATCGGAGAATTCCGAGCGGTCCACAATCCCGAGCCCGCGCCAGGCCAGGTGGCTGATCAGGGCGTCCTTGGCCTTTTCCTCGAGGTAGCGGTCGCGGTCCGTGCCGTCCTTGGTCTTCAGGGCGTACTGGGCCACGACCCAGAACTGCTCATCCTCGGGGATCTCGGCGAAGCCGTCCTCGGCGCACTGCACGGCGAAGGCATCCATCAGGCCCTCCGCGGCGGCAGCGTCGGCGACGTCGGTCTCGTCGGTTTTGCTCTGGTGCCCAACGACACCGTAGTTCATCACGAACTGGCTGTAGTCCTCGTCGAACCAGCCCTCCCGGAATTCGAGAACCCCTTCGTCGTTGCGTTTGTAAACCCGGATAATCCCGCTCATGCCCGTCCTCTCCTGAACCATTCGCGGTCTGCGCCGTCGAAGGGTGGCTGTTGTGCCTTGACGGCCTGGTAAAGCTGATCCGATGCGGCACTGATCCGGTCCACCACGTCTGCGGGGTAGTCCATCTCGATCCGGTGCGCGGCGAACTCGTCCTCATCGTCCACGTACACCCCGCGGTCCGCGGTCCGGATCACGTCCAGGTCCATGTCGATCAGGTGGAACTCGGTGACGCCCGGCCGGATCGTCGTCCAGCCGTGCTCCGTCGCCAGATCCACGTAGACCTGGACGCCGGCGGGATGCGCCTCGTCGTAGAAGGTCGCCACATACTCGCCGGAGCGCGGCACCAGCAGCACGGCGTCCGATTCGGCGTAGAACGCCGCACCCGGGCGGGAGCAGAACTCGTTGGTGCCCTGGAAGATCCACCAGCCGTGGGCATCCTCGCCGAGGTAGGTTCCGGGAACCACCCAGTGGGCCTTGCCGTTCCATTTCCGGTTCCGGGAGACCACGAGGTCGCCCGGTGCCAGATCCTTGGGAGTCCTCACAGGAATCCTCACAGGATCGGCAGGCTGCCGGTGGTGGGGTGTTCCTGGCCCGGGAGGGGACG
Source organism: Arthrobacter sp. (assembly GCA_036390955.1). Classification (GTDB taxonomy): domain Bacteria; phylum Actinomycetota; class Actinomycetes; order Actinomycetales; family Micrococcaceae; genus Arthrobacter. The sequence goes on along the minus strand of DASWAW010000081.1, from coordinate 1,266 downwards.
GGCGAACGGCACTTTGGTCCCCAGGACCTGCGCCACGACGTCGTGCGTGATCTGCTGCGCGGTCAATCCAACCCGCTCCAGCACCTGCTTGCGGGATCCGTGGTCGAGGAACTCCACCGGGAGGCCGACCTCGTTGAGGGCGGTGTCCACCCCGGCAGCGCGCATTTCCTGGCGGATCCGGGACCCGACGCCGCCCGCGCGGACACCGTCCTCGATGCAGATGACGAGTCGGTGGTGGGAGGCGAGGGCGATGATGGATTTACGCACCGGCAGGAGCCAGCGGGGATCCACGACGGTGGAGCTGATGCCCTGCGCACCGAGCCGGTTCGAGACGTCCAGCGCGAGTTCGGACATGGACCCGACGCTGACAATCAGGACGTCGTTTTCGCTGGAGCCGGCGGGGCGCCGTGCCAGCACGTCGACGCCGTCGCTGAGCCGCTCGATGGCCTCGACCTCGGCCCCCACGGTGCCCTTGGAGTAGCGGATCACACTGGGGGCGTCCTCGATGGCGACCGCTTCGCGCAGTTCCTCGCGGAGCCGGGTGGCGTCGCGGGGCGCGGCGAGGTGCAGCCCGGGAACGATCTGGACCATGGCCATGTCCCACATGCCGTGGTGGCTGGCGCCGTCGGGGCCGGTGACGCCGGCGCGGTCCAGGACGACTGTGACCCCGGCTTTGTGCAGGGCGACGTCCATCAGGAGCTGGTCGAAGGCGCGGTTGAGGAAAGTCGCGTAGACCGCCACGACGGGGTGCAGTCCCCCGAAAGCCATACCGGCGGCCGAGGTGAGGGCATGCTGTTCGGCGATGCCGACGTCGAACACCCGCTCAGGGTGGCGCGCGGCGAACTTGTGCAGCCCGACGGGGATGAGCATCGCGCCGGTGATCCCGACGATGTCTTTCCGCTCGTCCGCGATGTCGGCGATCTCATCGGCGAAGACGGCGGTCCAGGATTTCGCGCCGCCGGCCTCGGTGGGCTCGCCCGTTTCCGGATCGATGATGCCGACGGCGTGGAACTGGTCGGCCTCGTGGGCGCGGGCGGGCGCGTAGCCGTGGCCCTTTTCGGTCATGGCGTGCACGATCACGGGGCCGGCATAGTTCTTGGCAGTGGAGAGGGCGTTTTCCATGGCCTGGAGGTCGTGGCCGTCCACGGGCCCGATGTATTTCATGCCGAGGTCCTCGAACATGCCCTGCGGCGCCCACCAGTCCTTGATGCCCTTTTTCATGGCGTGCAGGCTGCGGTAGGTGAATTGGCCCGCGGGGCCGCCGTT
>DASWAW010000080.1:0-1668 GCA_036390955.1 Arthrobacter sp. | reverse complement strand
GATCGCGGCAGCGGCGTCGTCCCGGTGGATCCGGTTCGTGAACCGTGGCTCTGCCGGAATCACCGCGGATCCGCCGCGCACCTGGTCAATGAGCCGGGTCCGGCCGGGGCCGTAGATGCCGCCGAGCCGCAGCACCACCGGAGTGATCCCGGTGCCGCTCAGCCGGCTGATGAGAAGATCCTCCGCCTCGCGGATGATGCGGCCCGAGAACCCGCCGGGATCCGGCGTCGTGCGTTCATCAATCCAGTCCCCGCCGGCGTCGCCGTAGACGGCGGTCGAGGAGACGAACAGCACCCGCCGGACGGGCGCCCCCGAGCCCAGGACGGCGTCCAGAACGTTCGACAGCCCGTCCACATAGGCCGCCCGGTAGGCAGCTTCGGTGGGGGAGTCCGCCGCGATCGCGACGACGACGGCGGTGGTGTCCGCCGGGATGGGCGGCAGCTTGCCGGAGCCCAGGTCAGCTGCGGCACCTTCGATGGCGGCCGGAAGCTTCTCCGGAGAGCGCCGCCAGCCCACCACCCGGTGACCCGCAGCGGCGAACCGCAGCCCGGCTTCGGTGCCCAGATCGCCGCAACCGGCCATAAGTACAGTCATGGTGGCCAGTCTGCCAGTTTTCGGCGGCCGCGGCCGCCGAATCCGGGCTACCGCGCCGGGATCGGGAAGAAGACCCGAGGATCCTGCAGCAGCGCCGGGTAGTCAAAGGACGCGCGGTCCAGGATCTCGTCGACCTTGAAGTTCCGCGCGAAGCGGCCCTCCACGGTGATCGGACGGCCCAGGACCTTGCCGACGGCGAAGGACGCGCCGCCGTCGAACGGGACGGCAACGGTCGAGTTGCCGGGGAGCGTGTTGAACGCTTCTTCCTGCTGCTGGCGTTTGCGGGTGGGCTTCTTGACGAGCTGCTTCGGCGGGAGCTTGCGCACCTTCGCGGGCCGGCGGGCACCGGAGTCGGCGTACACGAACTGGTAGTCGTCCTCGCCCGCGGCGGCGGCTTTCGCCTTGCCTACGAGGGGCAGGCTGACGGTATCCAGCTTTTCCGGATCGGTGTCATCGAGCGGCAGGCGGAGGACCCACATGCGGTCGCCGGAAGGATCCTCCGGCACCAGCTCAAGCCTGGGCTCGGGCCAGACATAGTCCAGGTCGTGCTCCGTGTCCGGGAACAGGTCCGTGTAGAACCGCGGGTCTTTGGCGATCAGCCGGGAGCGGTGGCTCAGGTGAAGTTCGGCGGCTCCCAGCCACGGCGGCATCGGGATCTTCGCGGCATAGTCGGGATGCGCAGCCTGGGGTGCGAATTCCATGATCTTCTCGCGGGTGGTGTCCTCGCCGCCCCGGGCCGTCCATTCGTCGACCATGGTCAGGCCGTACAGGGTCAGCGCCGGAACGTACCCCATCCACATCCGGATGGCCGGGTGCGACTGCCAGCCGTACTCCGGGATCACCAGCGCGCGGAGGGTCTGCAGCGCTTCAACGCGCTGCTTGCCGAGCCGCGCGCGGTCCAGAACCGCGGCGCTCTGCTGGAAATCGGGGAAAGGGAGAAAAGTCTGCATCTCTCCAGTTTGAGGCCATGAAGCCAATGCGCCAATTGCGGGCGGCTGCGGGTGAGCGTGTTCACATTTTGGAACGGGACAGACAACGTGCAACTTCGGCGCGTAAACTATCACAAAACACCCC
>DASWAW010000079.1:0-5053 GCA_036390955.1 Arthrobacter sp. | reverse complement strand
CGGCAAATCCGTAGAGCTGCATGTGGAGAACCTCTGGATCCAGAACATCAACATCAGCATGGGGCTGGTGAATGCCAACACCACCCCGATGCTGCTCAAGCTCGTGGCGCAGAAAAAGGTCCCGGCGGAGAAGTTCGCCACCCACCACTTCAGCTTCGATCAGTTCCTGGAGGCTTACGACACGTTTGGCCGGGCCGCGGAAACGAAGGCCCTCAAGGTCGTGATCACGGCATGAAAGCCCTGGTTGTTTACGATTCGGCGTACGGCAACACGAAATCGGTAGCGGAGGCGATCGCCGGCTCGCTCGATGAGCTCCGGGCGAGTTCGGTCGCGGTCGGCGAGTTCAAGCCCGAGTCGCTCGCGGCAGGGGACCTCCTCGTGGTCGGAAGTCCGATCAACGGATGGCGGCCGACGCCGAAGATCACCGCGCTGCTTTCGGCGCTGGGAAACGGCGCCCTCACGGGGGTGAAAGCTGCCGCGTTCGACACCCGCGTCCGGATGTTCATCCATGGCGATGCCGCCAAGAAAATATCCCACGCCCTCAAGGCCGGTGGGGCAGACATCATCGCCGAACCTATGCCCTTCTACGTACGGGGCAGCGAAGGGCCGCTGCGCAACGGCGAAATCGAGAAAGCCGAGGGCTGGGCACGAGCCTTGCTCACCTCCCTTAAGAGTTGAGTCAGCTGATCTGAGTCATGTGAAAGGACGGCGGCCATGCGACCAGGCCGGATAGTCATGCTGGTGCTGGGAACGCTCAGCGCACTCGTCGGGCTGGGGTTGCTGGCAGGTGCCGGCGCCGCGGGCTTCGCCAACTACCTGCAACGCGACAACGGCTACTTCACGACTCCGGCGGAACGTTACGCCACGAACTCCTACGCCCTGACGACACCCCGCCTTGACATCATGACCGACGGCGGAGTGCCGGATACCGCCCCGGTCGGCGTCGTGGGGAGTGTCATGCTGGGCGGTTCGGCTGCTGGCGGCAAGGACATCTTCATCGGGATCGGGCCCCGGAGCGACGTCGCGGCCTATCTGGAGGGCGTCAGCCATTCGGAAATCAGAGAGGTGCGGTTCAACCCCTTCCGCGTGGAGTACCGGGATGTGGCGGGGACCAAGGTTCCGGCCCGGCCAGCGGACCAGGCCTTCTGGGCGGCGTCCGCCACTGGAGCGGGGGAGCAGCAGCTGGAATGGGATCTGCGTCCCGGCAGCTGGGCTATCGTCATCATGAACGCCGACGCCAGTGCCCCGGTGGTTGTGGACATGAAGGCCGGAGCGCGCTCCAACCTGCTGTGGCCTGTCTTCATCGGGCTGCTGATCGGCGGAATCGTACTCCTGCTCATTGGTGTTCCCCTGATTGTGTTTGGCGCCGCAGGGCTGGGCCGCGGCAAGGGCGGACCGCCTCAGCCCGGGCAGCCCGTGCCCGGGCAACCAATGGCAGGGCAGCCAACGTCCGGGCAGGCGCTGCCCGGGCAGCCGCAGCCCGTGGCGGGGGCCGCCGCCCCCCAGCTCTATGCGGCCGGTGCGGTACCGGGGGCGGTGTCGGGCGCCCCGCCGGGTGCCGGCGTCGTCTATCCGGCCCGGCTCAGCGGCTACCTGGACCCGAACCTGTCCCGCTGGAAGTGGCTGTTCAAGTGGCTGTTGGCGATCCCGCACTTCATCGTCCTGTTCTTCCTGTGGTTTGCCTTCGGCGTGGTCACGATCGTGGCGTGGTTCGCGATCCTCTTCACCGGGCGCTACCCGCGCTCGCTCTTCAACTTCAACGTCGGGGTGCTCCGCTGGAGCTGGCGCGTGGCGTTCTACTCGTACGGGGTCCTTGGCACGGACATCTATCCCCCCTTCACCCTGGAGCGCACCGACTACCCGGCTGACTTCGACGTCGACTATCCCGAGAAACTCTCCCGCGGCCTGGTGCTCGTGAAGTCCTGGCTGCTGGCCATCCCGCACCTGCTGATCATCTCGCTGCTGACCGGGACCGCCCAGACCTGGGTGTACCGCGACGGCCATTGGGTGCAGGTCGGCGTTGGGGCCTCCCTGTTGGGGTTGCTGGTCTTCATTGCCGGGGTCATCCTGCTGTTCACCGGCGTGTACTCCCGGGGTCTCTTCGACTTCCTGATGGGCCTGAACCGCTGGATCTACCGCGTTGGCGCCTACGTTTCCCTGATGCGCGACGAATACCCGCCGTTCCATCTGGACATGGGGCCGCGGGATCCGGGCGACACGCCTGCGATTCCGCCGGCGGTGCCTCCTGCCGGGCCCGCATACGCGGCCGTTCCCGGCGGGCCGACGGGCTTCTACGGTATCGGCGGCCCCGCTGCCACTGGACCCGGTCCGGACGCTCCCGCCGCCCCCGGTCGGGACAATCCGGAAGCCCCTCTGGCCCCGCAAGCCCCTGCCGGCCCGGACAGCCCGCCGCGGGGTTAGCCTGGTCCAATAACACCTCCAGCCGCGGCCGGGCAGCTCTTCGGAGCCGCCCGGCCGCTTCGCTGTGCCTCTTGCGCCGGGCCTCTTCGTTGTCCCGATGCCGCCGCGGCGCACCTCCTTGAGAAATATTTACATGCGCGTGCATCCAAACGCGGCCGTTCGCCGGTAGTAGGGGTGTAAGCAAAAATCGCCCGCCGTGCGGGCCGTTGAAGGAGATGTAAATGCGTACCAGCCTTTTCACAGCAGGCGCCGTGGCCATCGCGGCAGCTCTTACCCTTGCCGGCCCCGCCCAGGCGGCCGAGTCCGACGCCCAGCTGTCCGTTCTTCACGGCGTGCCGGGTCTGACCGTTGACGTCTGGGTCAACGGCGAACGCACCCTCGACGATTTCGCCCCCGGAACCCTGGCCGGTCCGCTGGCCCTGCCGGCCGGCGACTACGACCTGGCCATCACCGCGGCCGATGCTGCGGACGCCTCCGCCCCCGTCATCGGACCTGTGAAGGTCACCCTCGCCGCCAGCGGCAACTACACGGCCGTGGCCAACCTCGACGCCGAGGGCAAGCCGACGGCCAACTTCTTCACCAACGACGTTTCCCAGATCGACCCCGGCAAGGGCAAGCTCACCGTCCGCCACACGGCGGCGGCACCGGCCGTGGACATCCTCGCTGGCGGCACCCCCGTCATTTCCGGGCTGGCCAACCCCAATGGGGAAACCCTCACGCTGGATCCCGGGACCCTGTCCGTCGCGGTGGCTGCCGCCGGCACCACGGCTCCGGTGATCGGCCCGGCCGACGTGACGGTCGCGGAAGGCACCCACACGGTGGTGTACGCGTGGGGCAGCCTCGCCGACAAGAACCTGCAGCTGGCCGTGCAGAACATCGAGGGCCTGCACTCCGCCCCCGCCGGTGTTCCCGGTGCACGCTCCGGCGCCGCTGACGCCCGGACCGCATCAGCCGGCCCCGCGACCGCCACGGTGGGCATTGGCGCCGCGTTCCTCCTGCTGCTGGCCGGCGGGGTCGCGGTTTCCCGCAGGCAGTCAGCGCTCCGCCGCATCCGTTAGCCCGCAAAAGCCAACCCCGGCCGCCCGGCTATCCACCGGGCGGCCGGCCCCTGAGCCCCAACGCGGCAGGAGGACGGATATGAAGCGCACGACGACGGCGGAGGCCACCCGGCGCCGCCAGGCTACGGGCCTGCGGACGGCCGCATCCAGTTCCGCCGCACAAGGCCCCGCCACGCGCATCGCAGCAGTCGCCGTCGCGCTGGCGCTGCTGATCGCCGGTTGCACCGCGCCCCAGGAGGCCGACGCCCCGCAACCAGCGGCGACCGAGACAGCGGTCACGGACACAGCGGCGACGGAGAGTTCCGCCTCCGGCCCGAAGCCAGCCATCCCCGTCCGGCCGGCAACTCCGCTGGCCCAGACGCCCAAGGCCCCGGCCCCGCGCTTCCTCACGGTGGAGGGCACCACCATCAACATGCCGATCGTGGAGGTGGGAGTCAGCCCAGACGGGGCGATGGAGGTCCCGGAGTCCTTCAATGAGGCCGGCTGGTACCGCTTCGGCCCGGCTCCCGGAGCAGTCGCCGGGACGGCAGTGGTCGCGGCGCACGTCGACACAACCTCCGATTCGGCACCTTTTTCGCAACTCAAATCGCTCCCGCCGGGCACCCTCGTGACGGTGCAGCGCGAAGGGGCAGCGCCCCTGACTTTCAGGGTGACCGGGGTGGAACTCATGGCCAAGGACGCGTTCGATGGCGAGTCCATTTTCCGGCGCGACGGCCCGCCCCAGCTGAAGCTGGTGACCTGCGGCGGCCGGTGGCTGGACGAACAACAGGACTACGGCGACAATGTGATTGTCACGGCGGTGCCGGCATGATTCAGGACGCAGCGCTCATCGTCGCCAGCAGCAGGGGGAAGGAGCCGGCCTTGGCGTCTTTCGCGGCCTCTTCCGACTGGGACGCGGGACTCAACGAGTCCTTCGCGGCCGGCGACGAAACCGCGCTGGCAGAGGCGTACCGGCAGTTCTCGCCCTTGGTGCACACCCTGGCGCTGCGCTCGCTGCGCGATAACTCCGCCGCCGATGACGTGACCCAGGAAGTGTTCATCCGGGTGTGGCGCTCGCGGTCTGCATTCGACCCGGCGAAAGCGCGGCTGCCTGCGTGGATCGTGGGCATCACCCGGAACGTGATCACGGATGCTCAGGCGGCCTCGCTGCGGGAAAACCGGAAGGTGCTGGCCGCCGTCGAACTCTCCCCGGACCCGGAACAGGCCGCGGGGCACGCGGCCGCGGAAGTGTTGGCCGACCGGCTGCTGCTGGACGGGGAACTGGAACGACTGGGGGAGCCGCAGGGATCCATCCTCAAACTCGCCTTCTACGATGACCTGACGCATTCGCAGATTTCACAGAAACTGGACCTGCCGCTGGGGACGGTCAAAAGCCACATCCGCCGCAGCCTGTCCCAGCTCAGAAGCCGATTGGAGGTAGACCGTGCAACATCTTGATCCGGAGTCCCTGAGCCTGATGGCCCTCGGCGAAGAGCTCGGCGATGACGCCGCGGACCACCTCCGTTCCTGCGCCAGTTGCGCAGCGGAGTACGTGGGCCTCCGCCGCGCCGTTCTGGCGGCGAAGCCCGGACCGG
>DASWAW010000078.1:0-12815 GCA_036390955.1 Arthrobacter sp. | reverse complement strand
CCTTCCCCTGCGGGTCGAGAATCTCGGGCTTGGGCATGACGTCGACAACGATCCGGGGCATCCGGCAACTCCTGTGCGTGAGCATTGGGTAAGGGCGCAGCGGAGTGGTGCCGTCTCACGCCGGTCCGCTGTGTGGTGAGGACAGCGTGAAAGGGCGCTCCGCGAGCTTGCAAACCCATTCTACCGGCCATGGTGCATCCGGCCGCATTCGGGCTGGGAGTGTGAACGGTGCACGCCCGGCGGCCGGGGCCGCCCGCCCGGACGGCGCCCGGATGACAGCTCCTGTCACCCGTGTGACCTGCGACGACGCTATGGTCACCCCGGTTCCCCGTCAGTAGCATGTGCGTATGTCTGAGAAATCGAAATCCGTCCTTTTGCCCGTCGTTGCTGCCGCCGTTTTTGCCGGCCTCGGGCGGATGGTCCTGCAGAAGATCATGGCGGACCGGAAGGCCAGGGAAAGTAACGTGGCCGGGCCGCTCGACGAGAAAACCCGGGCCTGGATCAGCGAAGTCGTCCGGACGCCCCGCCAGTAGCGGGCCGGAACCGCCGGGTTCCCCAGACCGGCTGACCCGACAGGGCCGTCCGCGCCTCTCCGGCGCCGCCGGTCCACAGGGTGCTGTCGAATTGATTGACAAATTTTGATTTCCCCTTTGTGTTCTATGTCATAACTGGCTCTCAGTCTGTACTGTATGAATCGGCTGGTATCCGTCGGGGCCGTGAGAGTCTCAGCTTTTTCTGTCCTGCCAGTCTTTGACCCGGCAGTAACGTCGGGACCGTTCCTTATGAAAGGTTCACCACACGTGAAATCACCAGGAAAGAGCTTCCTTCGAAGCGGGGGACTCCGGAGGGCCGTGGCACTGACCCTGGGCTTGCCGCTGCTCCTGTCAACAGTCGCCATCGCACCCGCTACCGCGGCGCCGGCACAGGGCTCCACAGTTGCAGGAGTGGCGCAGAAGAATCTGGATCCCGCCAGTTACCCGGACGGCCGCTACATCGTTCTCCTGGCTGAAAAGCCGGCAGCGACCTATGACGGCGGGGCGCCCGGACTGGCCGCAACCAAGCCGGAACCGGGCAAGAAGCTGGACACGAAGCGGGCCGAAGTCAAGCAGTACGAGGCACACCTCGAAAAGAAGCAGGCCGAAGTTGCAGCCCGGCAGAACGTCCAGATCAAGCGTCAGTTCACCGCGGCCGTCAACGGCTTCAGCGCCACACTGACCACGGACCAGGCCGTCAAGCTCGCCAAGGATCCCGGCGTCCTGGTGGTTGCCCCTGACACGGAAAACGCCCCAGACTACTCCAGCACCGACTTCCTGAAGCTCAGCGGAGCCACCGGCACCTGGAACACCAAGTTCGGCGGCCAGGACGGTGCCGGCAAGGGCGTCGTCGTCGGTGTCATCGACACCGGCTACACCCCGGACAGCGCCTTCTTCGCCGGCCAGGAGGTCAAACCCCTCGTCGGCGAACCCGTCGTAGGCGTCCCGTACAGGACAGCGGACGGCAAGATCTCAATGCTCAAGTCCGACGGCGAAATCTTCACCGGGGAGTGCCAGAAGGGCACCGGCACCGGTGCGGGTTTCGACGGCTCCGCCTGCAACTCGAAGGTCCTCAGCGCACACTACTTCGCCGATGACTTCCTGAGCTACGTACCGGAGGACCAGCGGTCCCCGCTCGAGGAGATCTCCCCGGTCGATGTTGACAGCCACGGCACCCACACCGGAAGCACCGCGGTGGGCAACGCCAACGTCGAGGCGTCCGTCGACGGCCGCAGCTTCGGCCTGACCAGCGGAGTCGCGCCCGCCGCGAAGCTCTCCGTCTACAAGGTCTGCTGGGAAGACACCGACCCCAACACCGGCGGCTGCTACAGCTCCTCGTCCGTCGCCGCCGTCGAGCAGGCCATGGACGACGGGGTGGACGTGCTGAACTACTCCATCTCCGGCTCCACGACGTCCGTGATCGACCCCGTGTCGGTGGCCTTCCTCAACGCCGCCGCCACGGGCATCTTCGTCGCCGCCTCCGCGGGCAACTCCGGCCCGACCCCGAGCACCGTCAACCACGGCGCGCCGTGGGTCACCACCGTTGCCGCGACCAGCTTCTCCCAGGAGCTCCAGGGCACGGTTGAATTCGCCGACGGCGCCAAGTTCCGCGGCGCCAGCATCATGAACTCTGAGGTCAAGGACGCCGGCGTCGTGCTGGCTGCCAACGCTGCCGTCACAGCCGGTGCCGCGAACGCTGCCCTCTGTGGCCCTGACACCCTTGATCCCGCCAAGGTCGCGGGCAAAGTTGTGGTCTGTGACCGCGGCGTCTTCGACCGCGTCGCCAAGAGCGCCGAAGTCGCCCGCGGCGGCGGCGTCGGCATGATTCTTGTCAACCTGAGCAATTCCTCGCTGGACACGGACAAGCACGCCGTCCCGACCGTCCACGTGAACCCGCCCGCCACCGAGGCCATCAAGGCCAAAGTCACGGCCAACCCGGCAATCACCGTTTCCCTGGTCAGCAAGGACACCACCGGCCTGCCGCTGGAGGCGCAGCCGCAGATTGCCGGTTTCTCCTCCCGCGGGCCGCTGCTGGCCACCGGCTCCGACCTGTTGAAGCCTGACGTTGCCGCTCCGGGGGTTGCCGTCCTCGCCGGCGTCTCGCCGATCGGTACGGGCGGAGACAAATTCGGTTTCCTGTCCGGGACCTCGATGGCAGCACCGCACGTCGCCGGCTTCGGCGCGCTGCTCCTGGGCAAGAACCCCAACTGGTCGCCGGCCGCGGTCAAGTCCGCCATGATGACCACCGCTGGTGCTGTGGTCAACGCCGACGGGTCCAAGAACACCGACGTCCTCGCCACCGGAGCGGGACAGGTTGATCCGGCACGCATGGTGGACCCGGGCCTGATCTACGACGCGAACTTCCAGGACTACCTGAAGTTCATCCAGGGCACGGGCGTGGACCTTGGACTGCCGTCCAGCACGCTGCCGCGGGACATGAACGTGCCGTCATTCTCGCTGGGCAACCTCGCCGGCAAGATCGAGGTCACCCGGACGGTCACCGCACTGACCCCCGGCGTCTACAAGGCCAAGGCCAATGTGCCCGGAATCAAGGTCAGCGTCACGCCTGCAGCCCTGAACTTCAAGGCAGCCGGCGAAACCAAGACCTTCAAGGTGAGCTTTGAGAACAAGAGTGCCGCCCTGGGCAAGTTCGCCATGGGCTCACTGAGTTGGGAAGGCGCGGGCAAGACCGTCACCTCGCCGATCGCAGTCCGTCCGCAGTCCGCCGTCGCCGCCAAGGAAGTTTCCTTTACCTCCGAGTCCGGCACCGGATCCGGTGACATCAGCGTCGTCTCCGGCACCGACAAGCCGATCAACATGACCCTGGACGGCCTGTCCAAGGCGGATTCCACCGCCGTGGAGCTGGTCCCGGGGCCGTTCGCCGGCCGCGCAGACGCCTCCACCTCCGTGAAGAAGGTCCAGGTTCCGGCCGGGGTTTCGCTGGCCAACTTCTCGGTCATCTCCTCTGACCCGAACGCGGACTTCGACATGTGGGTCGTCACCCCCGGGGGCGTCGAGCAGGTCGCGACGGCGTCTGCCAGTGAGTCGCTGTCGATCCCGAACCCGGCCGCCGGCTCGTACACGATCTATGCGAACCTGTACTCCAGCCCGGACGACAAGGCCCGCACGGCATCAATGGACGCGGCGGTGCTCGGCGCCAACGAGAACAATGCGACGCTCACGCCGAACCCGCTGGTCCTGCCCAACGGTGAGACGGGCAAGGTCACCCTGAAGTGGACCGGCCTTCAGCCCGGCTCCTACCTCGGACGGGTTACCTATGCCGATAGCACCGAAGCGACCTTCGTCAGTGTCATCGTGAACGCCGCCGGCGCCGCATCGGTGGCGCCGGCACCGGACGGCTCGGCCGGGCAGCTCAAGTTCCAGAACCAGGAGCCTGACCGCCCCGACAACGCCACCTAGGCGCAGTTCCACCCTTCCAGGGCACGGCAATGGCCGGCGGTTTCCACCGCCGGCCATTGCCTTTTAAGTTGACTGCGAAGGTGTCTCCGTTTGGGGGGCGAGTGGGAGCGGGGAGCCGGCCGCGCCGGGTCAGCTCGCGCCGGGTCAGATCGCGCCGGGTCAGATCGCGCCGGTGGAACCCGCAATCCCGCCCAGCAGCGGCGCCATTGCGCGCCAGCGCGCGATTTCGCAGCCGTCGGTGCGGCTGAAGTGGCTGGTGACCTCCCGGCCCCGGAACCAGCCCGTCACCACGGCCTCCTGCGGTCCGCCGTACTGCTGGGTGCACATTTTCGGCGGACCGGGCTTGGGGAAAAAGATCTCCTCCCCATGCTGCAGAACTGCCGCGAGGGCCGCGGCGGAATCCGGAAGCGTGCACCCCCCCGCCAGGGAGGAGCCGCTTGCCTCCAGCCGAAACACGTATTCCGGGGCACCCGGGGCCTCGGTCAGGCGGACGGTGAGATCGATTTCCTGGCGGCTGTGACTGGGGTGCGTGTCTGTCATTGCGGTCCTTCCGTTCGTTCGGTGGAGGGGCCCGGACCGGAACCCGTGGATCCGGGCAGGGGCGTGAGCGCCCGCAGGAGCCGCTGCCGCAGGTCCTGCGATTCGGCGGCAAACGACCGCTGGAGTTCGACGTACTCGGCCTTGCCCTCGGGTGTTTCGATCAGGATGGCGGGATAGCCCCACGCCTTCAGGTCATAAGGGGATGCCTGCATGTCCATGGCCCTGATCCGCCAGGAGAGTTCGAAGCAGTCCATCACCAGCTCGCTGGGCAGCAGCGGGACAAGCTTGTAGGCCCACTTGTACAGGTCCATGTTGGCGTGCAGGCAGCCGGGCTGTTCCATCGTCCGCTGGTTCTCCCGGCTGGGCTGGAGGCTGTTGAGTGGCAAGGCGTCCGGAGTGTAGAAGCGGAAGGCGTCGAAGTGCGTACAGCGGATCCGGTTCTCCTCGACCACCTCGTCGGTCCGTCCGGAGCCGAGGCGCAGCTGGAGATACTCGTGCCGGAGTTCGAACTTGTCCTGCCGGTAGACCATGGCCCATTCGTGCAGCCCGAAGCAGCCGAACTGGGCCGGCCGCGCCGCCGTTCCGGCCAGGATGATGCCGGCGAACTGCAGGGCGTCGCGGCGGTCCCGCTCGAAGGCCGCGGTGTCGACCGTGACGGCCGGCGTGCCCGGCGGCAGACCCGCCAGGGCGAGTTCACCGTCGTCGGGCGTGCGGTAGTACTTCCAACCGGCCCGTTCCGCGGCGGCGGGACCGGAGATCACGACGCCGGCGCCCGGGTGCCAGCGCAGCAGCTGGCCTGGTTTTTGGGTGTAATAGGTGAAGAGGAAGTCCTCAACCGGGTGCTTCCTGCCCGCGGACCGCCGGGCGAGGTACGGATCCGCATAGCGCCGGACGCGCGCCTGGTGGGCGGCCTGGCGCGGCAGCCAGTCTTCCTGGGGCAGGTGCTGCAGCTTAGACAGCTCCGCCGGTGGAGCCAAGAACGTCCTTGGCGGCGTTCCAGGAGGCGATCTCGCAGCCGTCGCGCAGGTTGAAGGTCACTTCGACAGCGTGGCCGTCCACGACGCCGGTGACCGTCGCCTGCTGGGGCCCGCCGTACTGCTGGGTGCAGGGCTGGTCCGTGGGGCGCGGGCCGGGGCTAAGGAGCGCCGCATCGTTCTTCAGGGCGGCGCAGCCGGCGGCAGCGTTGGGATGCTGGCTCTCGGCGGCCGGGACGCCGTCCACGCACACGAGCGTGAAGTTCGCCGGGGTTCCGGTCTCGGACGGTTTGACCATGATTGCCAATTCGGCGTTGCCCAGTCCGGGGCCGGAGGTCACCGGTGCGGCAGAAGGGGACGGTGCCGGAGTTGTGGTTTCGGTGTCCGGGGAGGGGGTGGCCGTCGGGCTGGCCGTGCCCGGCGGGGCGGAAGCCGTGGGCGACGGGGTGGTCCCTGGCGCGCAGGCTGCCAATCCGGCCACCGCCATCAGAACGAGCACCGCGTGACTCAGTTGCTTGCGCATCAGCTGTCCTCCTGTGTTTTGCCCAGTCTACCGCCGGGGCGCTTCCTTGGAAGCGGTCTTCGTTGCCGCAATCAGGGCCATCATGGAGGCATGCAGCTGGCCGACCTGTTCGCGGCTCAGTCCCAGCAGGTCCATCATCGTTCCCGGCACGGCCGTGGCCTGCCGGCGCAGCGCGGCGCCCAGCGGCGTCAGGCCCACGGCAAGGGTCCGCTCGTCGCCGGGCACCCGCTGGCGCGTGATGAACCCGGCGCTCTCCAGCCGGCGCAACAGGGGCGAGATCGTCGCCGGTTCCTGGGCGAGGGCCTCGCTGATGTCGCGCAGCGAGCGGGGGCTGGATTCCCAGAGGCACAGCATCACAAGGTACTGGGGATGGGTCAGCCCGAGCTTGTCCAGCACCGGTTTGTACGCGCCGACGACACTGCGGGAGGCCACCGTGAGGGCAAAGCAGAGCTGGTGTTCCAGCAGGAGGTCGTCCTCGGTTCCTTCGGTCACATCCGGCATCTGGGCCCTCCGTAGATAGTTAGTGCACTAATTATTAGCGTACACTGGTGACAACGTTTCGTTCATTAGGAGTGGATAGTGATGGCCAAGGAAAATACCGACAACGCCTCCCAGAAGTTCATGCGCGCAACGGGCAAGCTCAGGATGATTTTCGGGCCGGCCAACCGCAGCTCCCTTGGACACGAGATGACGGAGCAGAACCGGCACCTGCTGGCCCAGCGCGAAGCCGAAACCCAGCAGTGGGAGACCCTCCACCGCCCCGACGGCAGCACCTATGTTGTGCCCCGCAACCCCGAGGACAAGTCGCTCCGGTAGATCCGGCACCGGCCGGGCTTCCGGGCGCCGCCCCCATGCCTTTTCCCGGCGCCGGGCGTAAAATTAGCTCACTGGCACCAGCACTTAGTCACGGCTGTTCACCGTGGCCCGGACGCTGGAGAGGGGGTGGAAATTGTGGCAATTGCACTGCGGAGGATGGCACTCAGGCAGCACCTGCATCCGACGTCATGGGCACGCTTCCTTTTCGGCCCGGCCTCGCGGGGGGACTACACCGCGCCGGTCGTGCACAAGCATGACGACTACGAGCAGGCCTCTGAAACGGAGCTCGCCGGTTTCGAAGTGGAGACCGACGCGCAGGGACATCACTACGCTGTCCGCAAGGAAGACCTCCCGAAAGAGGAAGTCTGAGCAACGCCCTGAGCGGGCATGAAAAAGGGAGCGGCGGACGCCGCTCCCTTTTCCGGTTAATTCTCGGTGCTGATCCTTCGCGGGGCGGCTCAGCGGCCGGTGCCGCCGTACACCGTTGCCTCGTCCTCGCTGTCCAGGTCGAAGGCCTTGTGGATGGCGCGCACGGCGTCGTCGAGCAGGTCCGCGTGGGTCACGACGGAAATCCGGATCTCCGAGGTGGAGATCATGTTGATGTTGATCCCGGCTTCGGAGAGGGCGGCGAAGAACCGCGCCGAGACACCCGGATGGGAGCGCATGCCGGCGCCGATCAGCGACAGTTTGCCGATCTTCTCGTTGTACTCGATGGTTTCAAAACCGATCCGGTCCTGCGCCGCGTGCAGGGCGGCGAGGGCGTCGGCGCCCTCGACGATCGGCAGCGTGAAGGAGATGTCGGTCCGGCCGGTGCCGTGGGTGGAAACGTTCTGGACGATCATGTCGATATTCGAGTGGGCATCGGCGATGACCTGGAAGATCGCCGCTGCTTTGCCGGGGATATCCGGAACCCCGACAACCGTGACCTTGGCCTCGGAACGGTCGTGTGCAACACCGGAGATAATTGGCTGCTCCAAGGCAACTCCCTCTTGGGTTGGGATCTTGTCGTCGGCGCCGGGGAGGACCCACGTGCCTTCGTTCTGGCTGAATGAGGAACGGACGTGCAGCGGCACACCGAACCGGCGCGCGTATTCGACGCAGCGCAGGTGCAGGATCTTGGCGCCGGACGCCGCCAGTTCCAGCATTTCCTCGCTGGAGATCCGGTCGATCTTCCGGGCGGACGGGACAACGCGCGGATCGGCGGTGTAGATCCCGTCGACGTCCGTGAAGATTTCACACACGTCCGCGTCGAGGGCAGCGGCCAGGGCCACCGCCGTCGTGTCCGAGCCGCCTCGGCCCAGCGTGGTGATTTCGTTGGTGGTGCGGCTCATCCCCTGGAAGCCGGCGACGATCGCGATGTGTCCCTTGTCCAGGGCGGTGCGGATGCGGTGCGGGTCGACGTCGATGATCCGGGCCTTGCCGTGGATGCCGTCCGTGATCATGCCGGCCTGGGAGCCGGTGAAGGACTGGGCCGAGGCGCCGAACTTGTTGATGGCCATGGCCAGCAGGGCCATCGAGATGCGTTCGCCGGCCGAAAGGAGCATGTCCATTTCGCGGGCCGGGGCGGAGTCGGTGACCTGGGCCGCGAGATCGAGCAGTTCATCGGTGGTGTCGCCCATGGCGGAGACCACCACAACCACCTCATCGCCGGCGTTCTGGGCATCCACGATCCGGCGCGCCACGCGCTTAATGCCCTCGGCGTCCGCCACGGAGGAGCCGCCGAACTTCTTCACCACCAGGTGCTTTGTGGCCACGGCGGAGGCGGGCCGCTCCTGCGGCTGCGGTCCGGGATGGACTTCGGTAGTCGGCAAACTCATGCGCGCACCCTCACTGCATCATCGGGGTTCTGGGCCAAGCAACCAAACGGCGCGACGGCGTAACTTCTCAGCCCAGTTTATCGCCGGGAGCCCTCGGTTGCTGAATTGTGACCGAATGCCAGACACTCCGGCCCCCGCCCCGCTGGACATGCCCTCCGCGGGGGACCATGGATGAGCATGTCGGCCCTATGTCCATGCCCGGGCGCGCGCACTGGACATGTCCACCCGGGCGGGGGCGGAAAAGCCCGACGGCGGCAGCGACCGGCAGCGACCGGCGGCACCCAGGCGCAGCCGCTAGCTCAGGGCGTTGCGGCGGCCCTCGAAGGCCCGGCCGAGGGTGACCTCGTCGGCGTATTCCAGGTCGCCTCCCACAGGCAGTCCGGATGCCAGCCGGGTGACGGCGATGCCAATCGACTTGAGCATGCGCGCCAGGTAGGTCGCCGTGGCCTCCCCCTCCAGGTTGGGGTCGGTCGCGATGATAATTTCCTGGATGGCGCCGTCGTTGAGCCGGGTGAGGAGTTCGCGGATCCGGAGCTGCTCGGGGCCGATGCCGGCAATGGGGTTAATCGCCCCGCCCAGCACGTGATAGCGGCCACGGAACGAGCGGGTGCGTTCGACGGCGAGGACGTCCTTGGATTCCTCGACGACGCAGATGATCGAGGGGTCCCGTCGAGGGTCGCGGCAGATGTTGCACAGTTCCTGTTCGGTGACGTTGCCGCAGACCGTGCAGAATTTGACCCGTTCCTTGACCGTGGTGATGGCATCCACGAGCCGTTTCATGTCCTGCGGGTCGGCCTCAAGAATGTGGAAGGCCAGCCGCTGGGCGGACTTGGGCCCGACTCCGGGAAGGCGTCCGAGCTCGTCAATCAGCTCTTGAACTGCACCTTCGTACACATTGTCCTCGTTCGTTGGGGGTGGTGACGGGCGGAGGGCCCGGCGGTTCGGCTAGGGGCGCGGCGGCAGTGGGCTTCCGTCCAGCGACCGCTCTTCGACGAGCTTTCCGCCCAGGATCCGTTCGACGGCGGCCCGCCCGAAGACTCCGGACTCCTCGATCGTTTCGTCATCGGCGCTGGGGATGTCCTGGACATAGGTGGTGGTGGCAGCTGCCCGGGCCGGAGCTTTGGCACGTCCGGCTTCAGCCTCCGGGCTGTTGGACAGCCGCTGATAGAGGCTTTGCCGGCCCGCCGAGGCTGGCGCGGCTGGCGATGCCGTGCCCGCCGCCGGTGATGCTGCCGGTGCAACGGGCGCGGCAGCCGGCGCGGCGTTTGACGGTGCAGCGGGGGAGGCGCCGGCCGAGGCCGGAATGGAACCGGCGCCGACCGCCACCAAATCCGCGGAGTCCCCCCAGCCGTTCGACGAGGAGGCGACGGGTTCGTAGGCGGCGGAAGCCGGCACTGCTGCGGCGTACTGCGGCACCTGGGCCGCCGCAGGCTCGTAGTGCGGCGGTTCCGGCTCGGGCTCGGGAGTGGGAGTGGCGGACTCTTCCGGCGGGTAGCCGCCGACATTGGAATCGGTGCCGACCGACCAGATGCCGGGGGCCTGCTCGACGGCGCGGGCCCATGGGTCGTCGGCGGTGTCCGGTGCCTGGGGTGCGGGCGTGCCGGCCGGAGAGGGCCTGGATGCAGAGCCGGCCCGCGCCGGAGCGGCAGCTTTCTTGCGGGCCGGGGCGGAAACGGCGGCCGGCTGGACTGCCCGCGGCGCGGTCGGGGTGGAGGGGTCCCAGTCCATGGGCGGTTCCTCGTCCAGTGGCGGGGCGTCCTCGTCGCGCGGCGGACCCCAGTCATCGTCGGGGTAGGAGTAGGACCCGACGGACTCCGGGGAAGAGCTTTGCTGTTCGCTTGCGGCCGCGGCCGCCGGTGCGGGGTCGTGCGGTGCCTCGGGAGCAGCGGCTGCCTGTGCCGACGGTGCCGGGGTAACCGGCACTTGGGCCGCAGGGGCCGACGGGACGGGAGCCGGGGCCGCAGCGGCCGGAGGGACGGGAGGGGTTGCCCGGGCCGGTGCGGCCTGCGCGGGTTCGGCCCGGGCCGGTGCGGCCTGCGCGGGTTCGGTGGGCGCCTGCCCGGTGTGAGCTGCGGCGGGCGGAGTCAGACCCCAGTCAGCATCCGTGGACGTGGCCGGGGCATCCCGGCTAACGGGTGCTTTTGGGTTTGGCTCAGAGCTCGCTGCGCTGTTGCTTCCGCTGGCCACTGCGTGGATCTGGCATTCGATCCCGATGGTCTTGTGGATCGCCTGCCGCAGGTTTTCGGAGTGGTCCGCCCGGCCGAAAGCGCCCGCCAGCCCGGAGGTGGTGAACGCGAGCGTCAGGACGTGGTCGTCGAAGTGGCCCACCTGGGCATTCGGTTCGACCAGGGCCCAGGTGCTCCGCTTGATCTTGCTCAGCGTCTGCAGGATCTCTGGCCAGGCCCGGCGGAGGACCTCGACGTCGGGCCCTGACCCGGCGGCCGGTGCCGCGACGGGCACGGCAGACACAGGCGCCGGGGCGGGCTGGTTCTGGACCGGAGCGGACTGGACCGGAGCGGACGGGGCCGGAGCGGACGGGACCGTGCCCGACTGGGCCTGGCCCGACTGGGCCGGGCCGGAAGGAACGGGAACGGGCGGCGCACCGACCGCCGGCCGTGACGGCATGGATGCGCGGGGTTCCGTGGCCTTCGCGGAAGAACCCCTGGTGGCTGCGGCGGGGTCGTCGACCGGCCAATCGCCGGTACTGACCCGTGGCGCGGTGAGTGTTTCCCTGGCGGTTTCGGGAACGTGCTCCGATGCCATGGCGGCCGCAGCAGCGTGGGCTGAGGCTGCAGGGGCCGGGGCCGCCGGCGCGGGTGCTGCCGGTGCGGGAGCATCCTGTGCGGGAGCGGCCGCGACTGCGGGTGCCGGAACAGCCGGCGCCGCGGGAACCGCGGCGGGAGCCCCGACGTCGTTCCCGGCGTAATTCAGACGGCGTTCCACCCGGTCGATCCGGGCGGCAATGCCGCGCTCGGTCTGCTCGGAGGAGGGCAGCAGGATGCGGGCGCACAGCAGTTCCAGGTGCAAGCGCGGCGAGGTGGCACCGGTCATCTCGGTCAGCGCGGTGTTGGTGACGTCCGCTGCCCGGGACAGCTCGGCCGCGCCGAGGTTGTGGGCCTGGTTCTGCAGCCGCGCGATCTGGTCCGCAGGCATGCCGCGGAGGATTGACTGGGCGCTTTCCGGCATGGCCTGCACAATGATGAGGTCCCGGAAGCGCTCGAGCAGGTCCTCCACGAAGCGGCGGGGGTCATGCCCGGTCTGGATGACACGGTCCACCGCGCGGAACACCGTGGCGGCGTCGGACGCGGCCACGGCCTCCACGACGTCGTCGAGCAGGGAAGCATGCGTGTAGCCCAGCAGCGCGACGGCCAGTTCGTAGTCCAGGCCCGCCGGTCCCGCGCCGGCCATGAGCTGGTCCAGCACGGACAGCGAGTCCCGCACCGAGCCACCCCCGGCGCGGATGACAAGGGAGAGCACGCCGGGTGCGACGGGGACGTTTTCCTGCGTGCAGAGCAGCTCCAGGTAGGCCATGAGCGGCTCCGGCGGGACGAGCCGGAACGGGTAGTGGTGCGTGCGGGAGCGGATGGTGCCGATGACCTTGTCCGGCTCCGTGGTGGCGAAGATGAACTTGATGTGTTCCGGCGGCTCCTCGACAATCTTGAGCAGCGCATTGAAGCCGGCGGACGTGACCATGTGGGCCTCGTCGATGATGAAGATCTTGTAGCGGTCCCGGACGGGGGCGTAGGTGGCCCGTTCGCGCAGGTCGCGGGCGTCGTCCACACCGCCGTGGCTGGCGGCGTCGATCTCGATCACGTCGAGGGATCCGGAGCCGCCGCGGGCGAGTTCGATGCAGCTGGGGCATTTGCCGCAGGGGGTGTCCGTGGGGCCTTCGGCGCAGTTCAGGCAGCGGGCCAGGATGCGGGCGGAAGTGGTTTTTCCGCAGCCGCGGGGGCCGGAGAAAAGGTAGGCGTGGTTGACGCGGTTCTTGCGCAGCGCCGTCATCAGCGGCTCGGTAACGTGCTCCTGCCCGATAACGTCCGCGAACGAATCAGGGCGGTATCTACGGTAAAGGGCGGTAGTAACAGTCACAGATAAACCCTACCAATCGGCACAGACATAAAAGACCCCTCATGCACCCGCCAGAGCCCATTTACCCTTGCTACCTTCCGGTCCTGGGGGAGTTCAACAGGAT
>DASWAW010000077.1:0-5788 GCA_036390955.1 Arthrobacter sp. | reverse complement strand
TCAAGCATCGCAATGGAGCCCTCGCCCCGGTGGCTCTCGCCGGCCACGCGCCGGTAGACGGGCAGGGCGCCCAGCAGCGTGATAAGAACGAGCACGAGGGTCGCCAGCGGCGAAATCACGCCCGCGGCGAGCGCTGCGATCGCCGGCTGGTAGCCCAGCGTCGAGAAATAGTCGACGCCGGTCAGGCACATCACCTGCCACCAGGAGTGTTTCTTCTCGTGGGCCGTGGGCACTCCGCCGGGGCCCTGGTGGCTGCCCTTGCTGTCCTGCAGCCCGAACAACAGCCAGTTCCGCATTGTGGCCGTGGCCCGCGGACGCGGAGCCGACGGATCGGCCGGCGGCCTGCTAAGCGTGGTCATGTCTTCCTTCCCTCACGGCGGTCTGATGTTGCGGGCGCCGCGCTGCTCCCAATTGCGAAACTAACAGCGGCCGCCCGCCGCGCCCCAGCTCCGGCGGGGATCTTGACGAATCCCTGACGCAGCGCGGCCCGCCCCGAAGAGGGCGTGAATGCAAGAATGGCTCCATGGCACGTGGAACGCTGCGCATCTTCCTGGGGTCTGCACCCGGCGTCGGCAAGACTTACGCGATGCTCCGGGAAGGACACCGGCTGCGCGACGGCGGCGAGGACGTCGTCGTCGCGTTCGCCCGGGACCGCGGACGCCGCGACACACGTGCCCTGCTGGCAGGGCTCGAGCTCATCCCGGCCGCTCGGGTCCCGTACCGGGGGCTGCATCTCGAAGAGCTGGATCTGGATGCCGTGATCCGCCGCAGGCCAACCACGGCCATCGTGGATGAGTACGCCCACACCAATCCCCCCGGCAGCCGGAACGCCCACCGGTGGCAGGACGTCGACGAACTGCTGGATGCCGGCGTCAACGTCCTCTCCACCCTGGACGTCCAGAATCTCGCATCCCTCAGCGACGTCGTCAGCACCATCACTGAGGACCGGCCCGCGGAGACCGTGCCTGATGAGATCGCCCGGCGGGCCGGGCAGATCCAGCTGGTGGACATCTCCCCGGAACTCCTGCGGCAGCGCCTCGCGGACGGCAAGATCGTCGCTGCTGACAGGATCGATGCCGCACTCGCAAACTACTACCGTCCGGGCAACCTGGCGGCCCTGCGCGAGCTGGCGCTGCTGTGGCTGGCGGACCGGGTGGACGAGGGACTTGCAACGTATCGGGCTGGAAGTGGGATCGAAGCCAGCTGGCCGGCCCGTGAACGCATCGTGGTTGGTTTGCCCGGCGGCCCCGGCGGTGAGATCCTGATCCGCCGGGGCGCGCGCATCCTCAGCCGGGTCAACAGCGGAAACCTTCTGGCCGTGCATGTGCGTGCAGCGGAACGTGTTGCCCCGGAATCGCCGCAGGTGCTGGAGTCGCAGCGCCGCCTGGTCGAGGACCTTGGCGGCAGCTACCACATCGTGGCCGGCGACGATCCGGCCGCGGCACTGTTGGATTTCGCCCGCAGCGTCAACGCGACCCAGATCGTCATTGGAATGTCGCGCCGTGGCAGCGTGGCCGGACTGCTGGCGGGCATTCGTGGCGGACGCACCGGCGCCAGGGTGGTCCGCGGCGCCGGCGCCATCGATGTTCACATCGTGTCCGGTCCGCCTGAGGTCAGAGGACCGGGGGTGCCCCGCCGGCGGGACCTGGGCCGGGTCCGCGTCATGACCGGATTTGTGCTGGCCGTCTGCCTTCCTGCCCTGCTGGAGCTTCTGCTGGCGGTAAACCCGGAAAAGAACCTGGCCACCACCGTCCTCGTCCAGCTCACTGGATCCGTGGCCGTGGCGCTGGTCGGCGGCCTGTGGCCCGCGATCCTCGCGGCGCTCTGGAGCAGCCTGCTGGTGAACTACTTCTCCACGCCACCGGTCGGCAACCTGACCATCAGCGATTCGCAGAACGTGCTCACCCTCCTGGTGTTTGTCGGTGTGTCCGCCGCGGTCGCCACCGTGGTGGACCTCGCCGCGCGGCGTTCCAAGGAAGCTGCTTTCGCGAGCGCGGAGGCCGCCACCCTCGCGGATCTCTCGCGCGGGGCTGCCAGCGCGGAGGACACTCTCGTCGGCTTGCTCGAACAAGCCGTCGAAGTCTTCCAGGTGCGGGGCGCTGCCCTTCTGAGCCGGGTTGACGACGCTGCGCAGGCGGGCGTCGGCGCCGCGGAGCACGGGGGTGCGGACTGGCAGCTGATCGCCAGCGCCGGCGAAGTTCCGGCCTTCAGTTCCGGCGCCAGCCCCGGCACGGCCGGCATCCAGGGTGACAACGTGGAACGAATCGACGCCACCACATGCCTGGTCCTGACCGGCCGGGTGCTGCCGGCCAGCGACAGGCGGCTGCTCGGGGCCTTTGGTGTCCATCTGATGGCCCAGCTGGAACGCCAGCAACTGCAGGCCAGCCGGACCGAGGTCCTGAAGCTCGCTGAAGGCAACACGATGCGGACCTCGATCCTCCGCGCCGTCTCCCACGATCTCCGCACTCCGCTGGCCGGAATCAAACTCGCGGTCGGAGCCCTGCGGCAGGAGGGCGTCCGCTACACCCCGGATGAGGAGCAGGAGTTGCTGGCGACCATCGAGGACTGTTCGGACCGGCTGGAGGTGCTGGTGGGAAACTTGCTGGACATGTCCCGAATCACCTCCGACTCAATCAAGCCGCTGTTGCGCGCGGTGCGCTGGTACGAGGTCATCCCCGGCGGACTGCACGGGATCCCGCCGGGCCGGGTGCGCGTCGAGCTTCCTGCCAACATGGCCGAGGTCGAGGCGGACGAGGGCATGCTGGAGCGTGTCATCGCCAACATCGTGGAGAATGCCGTCAAGTACGCCCCCGAATCCGACATTGTCATAACCGGTTCCGCGGGCGGGCTGGGACCCGCCAGGGTCAATGGCCGCCCGGCCGGCGAGCTGCGCATCATCGACCACGGAACGGGCATACCGGCCGATCGGGTCGTGGACATGTTCCGCCCCTTCCAGCGCCTCGACGATGCCACGCAAACAACCGGCGTGGGCCTTGGCCTCGCTGTCGCCAAGGGATTCACCGAGGCGATGGGCGGCAGGCTGACCGCCGAAGCAACGCCGGGCGGCGGCCTGACGATGGTGATCAGCCTCCCGCTCTCCGCCGGGGCCCCTTTCCAGACGGAGCCGGCCCAGGCCCCGCTGCTGCCGCAGTCAGCCGTCATCGGGCGCCACCACGCACCGCCGATCCTCTCCTCCGGGACGGATGCGGGATGACCTCGGTCCTGGTAGTCGACGACGACACTTACCTGCTCCGGGCGCTGCGCATCACGCTGCAGGCCCACGGCTACGACGTGGTGACGGCCGCGGACGGGCGCTCGGCGTTGCTCGCTGCCCAGCAGCACCCGCCCGGCCTGGTGATCCTGGACCTTGGGCTCCCCGACCTGGACGGTTCCGCCGTGATCCGGACGCTCCGCACCTGGAGCCGCGTGCCCGTTCTCGTGCTGTCCGCCCGCCACGGTTCGCAGGACAAGGTGGACGCCCTCGACGCCGGGGCCGACGACTACCTGACGAAGCCGTTCGGGCTGGAGGAGCTCCTCGCCCGGTTGCGTGCCCTGCTGCGACGCAGCGCGGACAAGGAGCAGCCGGCGGTCATCGAGACCGAGGCGTTCACCGTCGACCTCGGAAAACACCGCGTCATCCGCGACGGCCAGGACATCCGGCTCACGCCGACCGAATGGAAAATGCTGGAGGTGCTGGTCCGGAATCCGGAGCAACTCGTCACCCAGCAACAGCTGCTCTCCGAGGTGTGGGGCCCGGCATATGCGAAGGAGACCAACTACCTGCGGGTCTATATGGCGCAGCTCCGCCGCAAGCTGGAACCGGAGGCAGCCACTCCACGGCACCTGATCACCGAGGCGGGCATCGGCTACCGATTCCAGCCCTGACGCGTCCCGCGGCAACCGCGGGACCCGGTGCGTTATACGAAGGCCGACTTGCCGGTCACGGCCCGCGCCACGATCAGCGAGTTGATCTCGTAGCTGCCCTCGTACGTGTAGAGGATCTCGGCGTCACCAAAGAGCTTGCCCATCTCGTAGTCGCTGCTGATCCCGTTGCCGCCCATCAGCGAGCGCCCCATCGCCACCGACGCCCGGGCCAGCCGGGTGGTGGTGGATTTGGCCATCGCGGACTGGACCATCTCCAGCTTGCCGTCCTCCTGGATCCGGGCCAGCTGCGCCATCAGTGCGAGCGAGGCGGAGGCGTTGCCCAGGATCTCGGCCAGCTGCTGCTGGATCAGCTGGAAGCGCGCCAGTTCCTTGCCGAACTGCTTCCGCTGCAGCGAATAGGACCGCGCGACGTCGAACGCGGCCAGCTGGATGCCGGCGGCCTGCCAGCCCACCCAGGCGCGCGAATCGCGCAGCAGCTCATTGGCCTTGGAGAAGTCCGTGGCGCCGGGGAGCAGGTTCGACTCCGGAATGCGGACCTCGTCGAGCACGATGTCCGCGTTCTGCATGATCCGCAGCCCGATCTTGTTCGCGATCTTTGTGGCGGTGTAGCCGGGGCGATCCGTCTCCACGATGAAGCCCTTGATCTGCTGGTCCGCGACATCCCGTGCCCAGACCAGGGCAAAGTCCGCAATCGTGCCGGCGCCGATCCAGCGCTTGGCGCCGCTGATCACCCACTCGCCGTCCTCGAGCCGGGCCGTGGTGGCCAGCCCGCCGGCGATGTCCGAGCCGTGGTCCGGTTCGGTCAGGGCGAAGGCACCGATCTGGGTGAACGCGGTGAGCCCCGGCAGCCAGCGCTCCTTCTGCTCCGCGGAGCCGAGCTGGTCGATCATGCCCACAATCAGCTCGTTGTGGATCCCCACGAGCGCCGAAAGTGACACATCGGCGCGCGCCACCTCGACATACATGAGGCCCTTGAACAGCTTGGACGTGCCGTCCGTCTGCAAACCGCCCAGACCGTACTTGCCGAGCTCGGCAAGCAGCCCGAAGGGAAACTCCTCCCGGTTCCAGTAATCGATCGAGGCCGCCCGGATCCGGGACTGGAGAAAGTCGCGGATCTCCTGGTAGCGGGACTGCTCCTCCGGGGGCAGCAGATCGACGATGTACATCAGATCCGCGTCCGGGAAGGGCGGCGCAGCCACCCCTTCAAGCGCTGTCCAATCCTCAGTGACCCTCAGTCCGCTGGCACGTCCTTGTGGCTGCACGGGCATGTATCCCTTCGTAGTGAACCGGTCATGAACCGAGTCGGCTCTTCCAAACCCTTGGATGTCCTAGTATATTGCACAGTGATGGGGATCACTAGAAAACTGGTGGTCTCCGGGCAACGGCGCCGGGCTGAAACGGCTGCGCCACCAGACTTCGAAAGGTGCACCATGACAGTCACTGAGGAATTCCGCGCAGCACGCGACCGCATGCTTGATCTCCGCAAGGACTACGAGGCGGCGCGCAGTGAATTCCAGTGGCCACGCTTTGAGCGCTTCAACTTCGCCCTGGACTGGTTCGACCAGATCGCGGCGGACCCGGCCAAGGCGAACAACCCGGCCCTCGTGATCGTCGAGCAGGACGGCTCTGCCACACGGCGCAGCTTCGCGGACCTATCCCGGCGCTCCGACCAGGTGGCCAACTGGCTGCGCGGGCAGGGTGTGCGGCGCGGTGACCGGATGATCATCATGCTCGGCAACCAGGTGGAACTCTGGGAACTGATGCTCGCCGGGATCAAACTGGGCATTGTCATGATCCCCACCACCACCCTGATGGGGCCCGCTGACCTCAAGGACCGGGTGGAGCGCGGCGGCGCGAACTGGGCCGCCGTCGGAAGCGCCAACATAGGCAAGTTCGCTGAGGT
>DASWAW010000076.1:0-1972 GCA_036390955.1 Arthrobacter sp. | reverse complement strand
TCGAGATCGAACTCGCCTGCAGCCTCGGCAAAGATGGCGGCCGGGCGGGCGTGCAGCCCGACGCGGCTGGCAATGGTGGCGTTACGTTCGGTCATTTTTGCTCCTTGGTTTCAGCTTGGGGAATATCAGCTAGGGAAGGTTTTCCTGGACGGCTCAGGCGGCTACGGGAACCCCTACAACCGTATCAACCGGCTTCTTGACGGCCCAGCGCTTGAGCGCAATCACGGCGAAGGCACTTACGACCGTACCGGCCGCAATGGCGATGACGAACCACAGGAAGGGATCGATCGCGAAGAAGACGAAGATTCCGCCGTGCGGGGCCTTCGACCCCACGCCCGCCGCCATCGAGATGGCGCCGGTTACGGCACCGCCGATCATGCTGGCGGGGATGACGCGCAGCGGGTCGGCGGCGGCGAACGGAATGGCGCCTTCGGAGATGAAGGAGGCTCCCAGCAGCCAGGCTGCCTTGCCGTTTTCCTGTTCCGCGAGGCTGAAGAGTTTCTTGTTCAGCACGGTCGAGGCCAGTGCCATAGCCAGCGGCGGGACCATGCCGGATGCCATGACGGCAGCCATGATCTGCCACGGCGCCTGGTTGGTGAGGGAGGCTGCGCCCAGGCCGGCGACGGCGAAGGAGTAAGCGACCTTGTTGACCGGACCGCCGAGGTCAAAGCACATCATCAGGCCCAGAATGACACCCAAGGCGATTGCGCTGGCACCGGTCAGGCTGGACAGCCAGCTGTTGAGCCCGACGGTGACCGCCGCGACGTACCTGCCCAGGAACACGAACAGCACGCCCGACGCGACGAGGGACGCAATGAGCGGGATGACGACCACCGGCATGAGGCCGCGCAGCCAGCGCGCCACGTTGAGCTTGCCGATCGAGTGCGCCACGTAACCGGCGAGCAGGCCGCCCACGATGCCGCCGAGGAAGCCCGCGCCCATGAAGAGGGCGGTGGCGCCGGCAACGAAACCCGGGGCGATGCCCGGCCGGTCCGCGATGGCGAAGGCGATGTAGCCGGCCAGAGC
Source organism: Arthrobacter sp. (assembly GCA_036390955.1). Classification (GTDB taxonomy): domain Bacteria; phylum Actinomycetota; class Actinomycetes; order Actinomycetales; family Micrococcaceae; genus Arthrobacter. The sequence goes on along the minus strand of DASWAW010000076.1, from coordinate 946 downwards.
GGGCACGAGGAAGCCGAGGGACAGGGCACCGATCTTGAAGAACACGGCACCCAGGAAGGCGCCCAGCGGGCCCCACGCCAGCGCCGGGTACACCGTGGGCAGGTTGAGCAGGCTATTCTCCGCCAGGATCTTGTCCGCGAAAGCGGTGATGTCGTAGCCGCCCAGGAGGAAGCCGAGGGCGATCAGCAGACCGCCGCCAGCCACGAACGGGATCATGTAGCTGACACCCGTGAGGAGGGCCTTTTTCAGCTTCGTGCCGAAATGCTCGCCCTTTTCCTCGGCCTCATGCTGGGCCAGGTCCTCGCCAAAGTGCGGGACGCGGCGGGCGTTCGGGTTGTCCGCGGCGGCGAGTGCCTCCGCGACCATCTTGTCCGGCTCGTCGATGCCGCGCTTGACGGGGGCGTTGATGACGGGCATGCCGGCGAAGCGCTCCTTGCCGCGCACGTCCACGTCCACGGCGAAGATCACGGCGTCGGCGGCCGCGATCACGGCCGGGTCAAGGGCCTTGGCGCCGGAGGATCCCTGCGTTTCCACCTGGAGGTCGACACCGACTTCCTTGGCCGCGGCCACGAGCGAGTCGGCGGCCATATAGGTGTGGGCGATGCCGGTGGGGCAGGCGGTCACAGCGACGAGGCGCTTCGGGCGGGGTGCCCCGGGGGTCTCTGGTTCGGTGGTTGAACCTGCTTCGGTTGAGCCGGCGGCAGCAGCGCCGGCGGCCGCTGCCGGGGCGGCGGAGTGGGCCGCGGGCTTGTCCGCGAGGGCGGCTTCGACGAGCTCGACCACCTCGGCCTCTGAGCGGGCGGCGCGCAGGGACGCGGTGAAGTCCTTTTTGATCAGCGACCGGGCGAGCCTGGAGAGCAGCTTGAGGTGCTCCTGGTCCGCGCCTTCGGGGGCCGCGATGAAGAAGATCAGGTCCGCAGGCCCGTCCTTGGCGCCAAAGTCGACC
>DASWAW010000075.1:0-21740 GCA_036390955.1 Arthrobacter sp. | reverse complement strand
CGGCCATGGCCAGCCCCCGTACCACGGCGTTCCCGCAAATGCCCTGCCGCTGACGGCCAACGAGGACCGGCAGTGGGCCACGCTGGCCCACTTCGGCGGCATCCTCGGCTGTGTCCCCTCGCTGCTGATCTACCTGATCTTTAAAGACCGCGGCCCGTTCACGGCGCAGGAGTCCAAGGAAGCCCTCAACTTCACCCTGCCCCCCACGATTGCAGCCGTGCTGTGCAACCTGCTGGTCTTCGTGCCGGTGGTGGGGAACATCTTCGCCGTCCTCGCCACGGTCATTTGGATTGCCGTGACGTGCTTCTCGGTAGCGGCCGGCATCCATGTCAACCGCGGCCAGCCGCACCGCTACGAGTTCAACCTGCGCTGGATTAAGTAAGGCAGCACCGGTCAGGCCGCCAACGGCGTCCGGTCCGCTTCCGGACCGGCCAGGGCGTGACAGCCAAGGTTTGCGACGGATTCGGCAGGCTCGCACCGTGTCAGGTGTTGCTTCGGCGGTCGACGACGGCGTTGCCGCAGGGCTCACGTCGCTGGCTGTTCGCCGATGTCTATGGGCGTCCGCTCAGGCTCCCCGGGCTGCCGCCCAGGCCGCGAGGCACGCGGTTTGTTCGTTTGCTTCCGGTGCCGTGCTGGCACGCAGAACCGTTCTCGCTAAATTGTCTGTGCCTCCCTTTAGTCTGAATGTGTGGAGAGCAGGACGGTTTGGAGTGCGGAGACCAGGGCGGCTTTTGAGGCCGTTGTGGCGGCCACGGCCGCGCTGGCCGCGTTCACCACCGGCTCCGGGGACCGTTTTGCTGATCCGTTCCGGGGTGTGGATCCGTTGCGGGATCTGGCCGATGATTCCCTGGACGGGCTGACCGGGGCCGCCCGGCTGGAGGCGGCGGTGGCGGCGTTCAAGGTGCGGCTGGCCGCGGACTACGCGCACGCGGCCCGGGCCCTGACGCCCCCGTCGTTGCGGGGCAGCTCCTGCCAGGAAATGTCCCTGACCGCGGAGGTCGCCGGGGTCCTGACCGTCAGCGGACCGAGCGCCGGTGCGTTCCTGGACGTGGCCGAGGAGCTGACCAGTTCGTTGCCGCTGACCCTCGCGGCGCTGCAGGCCGGGACGATTTCCTGGCAGCACGCCCGGATCATGGTGGAGGAAACGGCGAACCTGGACCGGGCCGGAGCGGCCGGGCTGGAGGCGCACTTCCTGGACCCCGACGCCCCGAATCCCGCCCGGGGCTGCCCGGCCGGGGAACTGGTCCCGGGACGGTTCCGGGCCAAAGCCCGCCTCTGGCGTGAACGCCACCACCCGGTCAGCATCGAAGAACGCCACACCAAGTGCGCCGCGGACCGGCGGGTCGAGTTCCTCCCGGACCGGGACGGGATGGCCTGGCTCTCGGCGTACCTGCCGGCGGACACCGCCGCGGGGATCTGGGACCGGACCACCACAGCCGCCCGCGCCCTGCAGGGCCCCGACGAGCCCCGGACCCTGACCCAGCTCCGCGCCGACATCGCCGCCAACCTACTCCTCGGAGGCAGCACCACCGGCACGACCGGAGAAACGGCCGGCACCACTGGGGGAACCGCCGGCACGACCGGGGGAATAGCCACCACGGGCACGGCCGGAGGTACCGGGTTGGCCGGGTGCGGGGAGGTTCCCTCACCCCGGGCGCAGGTCCTGATCACCGTCCCGGTCCTGTCGCTGCTGGGGGTGACCGGGGAGCCGGCGATGCTGGATGGGTACGGGCCGATCCCGCCCTCGATGGCCCGGCGCCTGATCGCCGGGGGCGCCGGGTCCTTCTACCGGGTCCTGACGGACCCGCGGGACGGGGCGCCGCTGGAAATCGGGCGGACCCGCTACCGCCTCACCCCGGCCCAGCGCCGGTGGCTGAGCCTGCGCGACGGGAAGTGCCCGTTCCCGGGCTGCAACAACGCCTCCCTGGACAACGACGCGGACCACCTCCTGGCCTGGGCCGACGGCGGAACCACCGGGATCGCCAACCTCGGCCAGCCCTGCCCCCGCCACCACCGCCTCAAACACGGCTCGGCCTGGACCCCGGCCGGGGCCAGCAAAGACAACCCACCCGGCTGGACCTCACCAACGGGCCGGCACTACGCCAGCGAAGAACAGGACTGGGAACCACCCGACTGGCCCGCCGGTTTCCCGGACACAGACACGAAGACGGCAACAAACGCGGACCCGGGAACGGACGCGGAGGCCTTCACGGATGCGTTCACGGACAGGTCGGCGGACAAGTTTACGGGCATGGACGCGGGCACCGGCATTGACCACGGCCCGCCGGAGGAACCGGGTTATTACCCGGAGCCGCCGCCCGCCGGACCATTCGGCCTGGACCCCGGCCCGGATCCCGACCAGGAACTGCCCGCGGACCCCTTCCCGGAGTGGTATCTGTTCACGGCCGCACGCGGATTCCCGGCCGGTGAACCGGAAGATGCAATATATCCGGAGGACCTGGATTGGTCGGAGCCACTCGACGGGCCCTACCCCGAATCCTTCCTGTCGCAAAGCGCCCGACCACCCGTTGCACGTTCGCACTGACCTACCGCGGCGGGACCGCCCTCCGCGCCATAACCATCTGGCTCAAGGAAGTCGAAGACATTCCCCAAACTGGCTAGTGCGCGCCCGGCCAGCCGGTGTAGGCCTCGGCGAGGTAGGCCCGGCCGTGGCGTGATGACACGACGGAATTGAGCTCGCCGAGCTGGCGGGCGCGGGCGAAGTCGTCGGCGTCGACCGGGGTGTGCAGCATGGATGTCATCCAGTAGGAGAACTGCTGCGCCTTCCAGACCCGGTCCAGCGCGCGGTCGCTGTAGGCATCCAGGAGCACGGTGTTTCCGGTCTTGTAGAAACTGTCGAGGCCCTCAAAGAGCACCTTGACATCGTGCAGCGCCAGGTTCAGGCCCTTGGCCCCGGTCGGCGGGACGGTGTGGGCGGCGTCGCCGGCGAGGAACAGTTTGCCGTGCCGCATCGGGGCGTGCACGAAGCTGCGGAATTTAAGGACCGTCTTGTCGATGACTGGGCCCTCCTTGAGCTCGAAGCCGTTGCCGTTGACCCGGCTACGGAAGGCGTCCCAGATCCGGTCTTCACTCCAGTTGTTGACGTCCTCGTTAGGGTCGCACTGGAAGTACATCCGCTGGACGGTCTGGGTCCGCTGGCTGATCAGGGCGAACCCGTTTTCCGAGTTGGCGTAGATGAGTTCATCGGAGCTGCGCGGCGCCTCGGCCAGGATCCCGAACCACGCGAAGGGGTACTCGTGGAAGTACCACTTGCGCCGGGCTTCCGGGATCTGGAAGCGGCTGTGGCTGCGGGAGCCGTCGGCGCCGGCGATGAAGTCGGCCTGCAGCTCCCATTCAACGCCCTCGTCATCGGTGAACCAGACTTTCGGCTTGTCTTCGAGGTCATGGATGGTGGTGTCGGTGACGTTGTAGCGGACGTCGCCGCCGTCGGCCTGGCGACGTGCGGCAAGGTCGAGGAAGACGTCGGTCTGGGGGTAGAGCCAGACCGATTCGCCGACGAGGTCCTGGAAGTCGATCCGGTGGCTTTCGCCGTTGAAGCGCAGTTCGATTCCGTCGTGCCGGTCGCCGTCGCGCAGGACCCGGTCCGAGACGCCGCTGTCCACGAGGAGGTTCACCGAGCCGTGTTCGAGGATGCCTGCGCGGACCGTTTCCGAAATTTCCTTGTGGCTGCGGATCTCGATCACGGTGGATTCGATTCCTTGCTTGGCCAGCAGGTGGGAGAGCATGAGCCCTGCCGGGCCGGCGCCCATGATTGCGACCTGGGTGGTGATGATCTTGCGTTGTGCCATGCTGTCCTCGCTTCGTTGCGGGGCCCGGACTGCTGGCTGTCCGGAGCCGGTGGGTTCTCTGGCTACAGTGTGCGCCCGGACACGTGACCGGCGTTACAGGGATTCCGCTGAATGGAATGTGGCCGTTGCCTTCGTGTCCTGCAGTTGCCGCCCGATCCCGCGGGCCGCTGTCTGCAGGGCCGGAACCAGCGCCTGGAGCCGCATTTCACGCAGCGGGACGACGACGCCGAGCGCCGCCACGGTGCGGTTCCTCGCGTCCCGTACCGGAACGGCAATTCCCCAGGTGTCCGGGTCCACGACACCGGCCAGCTGCGCAAAGCCGTGGCCGGCGGTCTCCTGGAGCAAAGTGCGGAGCGCCTCCGGCTGCACCTTGCCGGCCGGATCATGGAACTGGTGGAGATACTCCGTCTGGACCGCCGGCGGCTGGTTGGCCATCAGTGCCAGCCCGGCAGAGGAAATGTGTACCGGCATCCGGCCGGCGATCTGGGCCCGGTTGGCCACGGAACCACGGCGCGACAGCCGCTCGACGAACAGCGCTTCCCAGCCCTCCAGCACGGCCAGGTTTACGTTCTGGTTGAGCACCTGCTGGATGTCCTCCATGAAGGGCATGGCCGCCTGGCGGAGGGCCAGGGTGGGTGAATTCCTGTTGACCAGCTCCCAGAGGCGCAGGCCCAGACGGACCGATCCCCCGCTGCCGACCTCCAGGAGCCCGTGTCCGGCGAGCTGCCGGACCAGCCGGTGGGCGGTGCTCAACGGCAGTTGGGCCCGGTCGGCGAGGTCGGAGAGCTGCAGCGCGGTGACACCCTCGGGGAATGCTTCGATCACTCTGACCACGCGGTCCACCACTGAATCTCCCGCTCCGGAGTTAGCCATGGCAGTCACTTCCGTTGAATGGATTCTGTTCCCACTCTACGCCGCCGGCGCCGGCGTGGGTCCCGGGCAGACGCCGGCCGTTACAGGACCCGGTTCAGGCTCCGCCGCAGGAGCCCGGCGCGCAGCCGCCGCCATGCCGCCGGTGCCAGCACGACGGCGATGCCGACGGCGGCCCCGATGACGGTCTCAAGAATCCGGTCGCGCAGCAGGATGCCGGGCGACGAGGGAACCACCAGCAGCGTCGAAATCAGCGCCAGCGGGGTAACAAAGATCTGCGCCAAGACGTACTGGCGGGCGATGAACATCTCGGCGCCGAACTGGCAGGCCGCAATCACCAGCACGGTCTGCCAGGGCGCGGGCTGCAGCAGCAGGATCCCCGCGAGCAGCACCAACCCGATCGCCGTGCCCACGATTCTCTGCACCCCCCGCCTGACCCGGTGCCTGGTGGAGTGGCCCACGAGCGGGACGACGGCGGCCACCATCGCCCAGTAGTTGTGGCCGAAGCCCAACCGTTCACCTGCCAGCGTCGCAAGGGTTCCGGCCAGGCCGGCCGCCACGATGTAGCTGATGCTTTCAAGCAGAGCCGCCCGCTTCTCGGCCCGCGTGAGTGGGGCGGGGACTGCCCACACCCACGGCTCCTGTCGGCTCCTGACCACCCGGGAGGACATGCCGATCAGCAGGGAGAAGGCGACCGTCAACACCGCGACGAGCATGCCCTGCCAGAGCGGCGGCTGGTTGGGGATGGACGCGATCGCGGCGAAGGCAAAAATGTGGAACAACGAGCCCGCGGGGCGGAGACGCCACCAGGCAACGACCAGCGAGCAGCCGCCTGCCACCAGCGTGGTGGCGAAGACCTGGAGCCAGATGATGTCCGCCGCCGGGACCGCGAAGGCCACCCCGGCGCGGGCTGTCAGTGCGGCGAGCAGCATCACCAACAGCATCAGCGTCCCGGCGCGCAGCTGCAGGACGAAGCGTGTGGCGTGCGGCTCATTGCGCCCGTAGATCCCGGCAAACGCTCCGAAGGAGGCGAAGACAGCAAGGTCCAGGCGGTCCAGCAGCACCAGCGTGATCAGCGGGACAAAGACACCAATGGCGCACCGGATGGCGACACGGTGGTCCTTATTGCCGGGAGCCATCGAGAACAGCTCGGCAAGCATTTTCACAGGTGGGTGATGCCTCTCTCGCGGTCGGATTGTTACGACGGCGGCGCTGGCATCCGCACTCGATTCTACGCCGGAACTGCCCGAAATCGGCGCGTCCAATCCATTGAATGGAATCCGGCGGCGGGAGTGGTGCGCGCGGAGGTGATAGCGTCTAGCGGTTGATCCCCCGGCCGGGGACACGGCACCAAAGCTCTAATCAAGGCACACCGGAGGACCCTCATGCTCAAAGGAACGTGATCGAACTGTCCATCGCCGTGGTGGTCGGCACCGCCTTCACCGCGCTGGTAGGTGCGTTTACGTCAAACATCGTGAACCCCATCATCGCGGCGGCCGGCGGTGTCGAGACGGACGGGCTGGGCTTCCGCATCTGGGCGGCGAACGAAAAAACCTTCGTCAACTTCGGTGCGGTGATCACGGCGTTCGTCACGTTCCTGATTACCGCCGCCGTCGTCTACTTCATCTTCGTTGCGCCGATGAACCGGATCAACCAGTTGGTCAAGAAGCGCCTCGCCACTGCGGAGCCGGACGAGAAGCCGCTCCCGGCCGACACGGCCCTGCTGGCCGAGATCCGCGACCTGCTGGCCCGGATGGCCGTTCCGGAGTACGAAGGTGCGGCCGGCCACGCCATGGAGCGGGCCGGCGAACGCGCCGTCGGGGCCGCCGGCGAACGCAGCCGCTAGGCCGAGCCAAAACGTCACGGGCCGGCAATAGGCCCGTAACAGCGGACGGACATCATGGGACCCATGAAGCCCTTAGTCCCTGGCAGAAAACAAGGCGCGACACAGGCCCCGGCCGCCTCCGAACTGAGTTGCGAAGTATGCGGCCAAATGCCCGAACCGACCAAGGCCCGGCTGACCCTGGCCAACATCGCCGTGATGCTGCCGATCGAGCTGGTGGTCCATGCGGCGGTGGTCGGCACCCACCTGCCCTATGCGGCTAAGGTCCTGGTCCTGACGCTGACCGCCACCGTCCTGGTCATCTGGGTGGCGGAACCTTCCGCGGCGCGGATGCTACGGCGCTGGCTGCACGCCCCCGCCCTGCGGCACCGCAGCCGGCTCCGCGCCGCACCGGCCCTCTGGCGGGCCCGCACGATCCTGAAGGACCGCCCCGGTTCTCTGCAGAAACTGACCCAGTCGCTGGCCCGGCTGGACACCAACATCCTGAGCATCCACGTCCACCCGGTCGGCGGCGGCGTGCTGGATGAGTTTGTGCTTTCTGCGCCCGGCGAGCTGCGCGAGGCGGAACTCCTGAAGGCCCTGCGCGACGGCGGCGGCAGCGATCCGCATGTCTGGCCCACCACGGCGCTGGCCATGGCAGATGGGCAGACCGGTGCGCTGAGCCTAGCGGCCAGGATCGCGGCCAACCCCGAGGAACTGCCGCTGGCGGTCGCCGAACTGCTGCACGCCCGGATCGAGACCCGGACGGACGCGGACACCGGGGCTCCGGCCGCCAAGGCCGGCACCCCGCCGGCAACGGACGGCACTGTGCTGAGGATCCCGACCGCCTGGCACGGTCCCATCACCTTCAGCCGTCCGGGAGAGCCGTTTACCCCGGCGGAATCCGCCCGGGCCCACCGGCTGGCCGAACTCGCCGAGATCCTCGCGCACCGCCCCGCCGCCAGCCGGTGACGGGGAGGATTCACCGGCCCCGCTTCACCTCCGGGCCGGGTGTCCCCTTAGTGCGGAGTGCGGCCGCCGGCCGTCCTAGTGCGGTGCGCGGCCGCCGGCCGTCTTAGTGCGGTGCGCGGCCGCCGCCCGGCCGCCGGCTGCTGGCATCGCGTTCCCACACCGCCGGATGGGCGGTTCCCCGTCGCCCCGCCAGGGCAAATCCCATGTAGACCGAGGCGTTGACGGCGGAAAGCGGACCGCGAATTGAGCGGACCACCTCCGACAGGGTGTGACTGGCGGTGCTGTGCCCGCCGTCCTGCTCGGCGTTGCCGCGGTAGACACGGTGCAGCACGGCCAACTGGTCCTTGGGGGTCCGCGGCGGGCAGATCACGACGGGTTCAACGTCCAGGACGGCTTTTTCCGCCGGCTCAAAGAGACGGTCTACGAACAGATCATCCGCGGTCAGGTCGGGGAACTGCTCGAAACGCTGCCGCCCCTCCTGGGACAGGCCGTACACACCGCCTCCCCACAGTCCGCTGCTGGCCGCCGGCAGCTGCAGCCGGGTCCGGTAGTACGAGTGGATCAGCGGGTGCGCGTCCTGAAGGTCGAAGCGCACGGCCGGACGGGCGGCCAGTACGCGGCCGGAGAGCAGGGTGTTAAGGACGTCCCGGACCGTGGCCGGGCTGATCTGCACATCCGCGTCGAGGTACAGCCGGGGCCAGTGCGAGGCGGCCGCGTCGCCGGCGTTGAGCGCGGCCGTCTTGGACGGCTGTTCCAGCTCCAGCACCGTCACTCCCTCGAACGCCCTGGCGATTCCGGCCGTGTCGTCGCTGCAGCCATTGCAGGCCACGATGACCTCAAGTTGCCCTGTTGCAGCCAGCCGGGCCAGCGGTGCCAGGGTCCGCGCGATCACGGCGGCTTCATTATGCGCCGGAATGATCACCGACCCGTGCGGGAACTGTCCGGAGTCCGCGTTGTTGCTGGTGTCTTGGCCCGGGCCGGGCAGGGCTGCCCAGCTTCCCTGGTTGAGCACCGTCCGCAGGACACCCCGGCGGTCCGGCTTCCAGCACCGCAGAACTTCAGAGAGGACGACGGCCCCGTGAAACACCGCCGAGTAGGCCGGGGAATGGTATTGACGGATGTATCGGACCCGGTTGACGGCCAGGAGCGCGTTCAATTCCGGCGAACTGCCGGAACCCCCGCCGGTGTGGCGCATGACGGCCGCGGGCTCGTACCAGACGGTTTCTCCCATCGTCCGCAGGGCCCGGAAGAATGCAGTCTCCTCGCTGTACAGGAAATAGGATTCGTCCCACGCCAGCGAGTCAGCCAGGGAACGCCGGACCATGAGGGCAGCACCGGTTGCCCAATCCACGGTGTGGGGGTGGGCGTAGCTTTCCGGCCAGTAGTCCGTGCCGGCAAGCCAGCCTGGGCGGTTGGGAGCGCGCCTGCCCAGCAGCGCATCGCCCACAGCGGTGGCGATGGTGGGTTCCCGGTAAAGTGAGCAGCTGGTTGCGCCCTGCTCGTCCAAAAGGCGTGGAACCACGGCCCCGGCCTGCGACGCAAGCAGCCGATGCAGCATTGTTTTGAAGCTGCCCGGTTCCACCGTGAGGTCGGGGTTGAGTACCACAACAGTCCCCGCATCGCCGGCCCGGCACATCGCGGCGTTGATGCCGCCGGCATAGCCCAGATTGCCGCCCGTACCGAACGCGTGGACGTCCGGGTGACGGCCGCGCACCAGGTCCAGGGTGCCGTCGCCGGAGGAGTTGTCTGCCACCAGAACCCGCAGCGTCAGATCGGCAGTTTCCGCCCGCAGGCTTTCAAGGAGCGTTTCCACGCATCCTGAGCTGTTGTAGGTCACGATGATGACGACGGCGTCCGCCGAACCGTCAGGCCCGGTAAAGCGGCCCGGTGTCCGTGGGGCGGGGGCAGCCCGGGGCAGGAGTTCCGCGCGGTCCGGCGCTACGGCGCAGGAGGCGGTTCGCAGTTTCAGGTAGGCCGGTGGTCCGTCCACGAGGTAGCGGCCTGCCAGCCGTTTAGGCTCCAGGGCCAGGCGGTAACCCCATTCCAGGCCGTGCTCACAAAACCAGTCGGGTGCCCGCTGGACCCTGCCGGCGAGGAAGTCCACCGCCGCACCGAAGGCCAGCAGGACGGCCGCCCCCGTGGCCTGCGCGTACCGGTCAATCCAGAGTTCCTGGCGCGGCTTGCCGAGTCCCACATAGAGGATCTGGGTGCCGGCAGCGGCGATCTCGCTGGCGATCCGCTCGGAGTCGCGGACCGAGGCCAGTTCCTCCCGGCCCGGGGACCACATGCCGGCGAGCTGCAGATCGGGGTGTTCATTGGCGATCTTCTGCGACAGCAGCCGCTGGTTGGCTTCGGACCCGCCGAGAAACCCCACCCTCAGCCCGAGCTGCTCTGCCCGCGCCAAAAGGGGGGACGCCAGGTCGCTGCCAGCCAGCCGGGGCCACCGGTGCCCGGTGATTCGCTGCGACTGTGAGACCAGGGGCGCGCCGTCCAGAAGGTAGAGCCAGTCCACGGCGCTGGCGGGATCCGCGTGCAGAGTCCCCGCCCATCGGCCGCCGGTTCCGAAGTGGTGCAGATGGTCCAGATTGACCGAAGCCACCCCCAGCGGCGGGAGACCGTGGCCGTCGGTCACCCTGGCGAGTATCCTTTCCAACGCCGGTTCGGGCTCCATCAGATCTACCGGTGTGCCGCCCAGGATTACCCGGCCCCTATCCAGCTTTTCCACGCCGCCTCCTCAGTCCATTGCCGCAGGCGCTAATTGCCCGCTGGTTTCGACGTACCTCCGGCCGGTGGCCGGGCAGAGCCAGCTGCCGCCGCCGTCCTGCTTTAACGGGTGCCCGGCCTCGCCCACCCAGCCCGCCTGCCGGGCGGGGACTCCGGCCACGATGGCGTAGGCCGGCACGTCCCGGGTGACCACGGCTCCGGCGGCCACTGTGGCCCACTCGCCGATGGACGCGGGGGCGATGCAAACGGCGCCGGCCCCGATGGACGCGCCCTTGCCGACGGTCACGCCGACCGCGACCCAATCGTCGGAGTCCTTGAGCGTCCCGTCCGGGGTGATGGCCCGGGGGTGCAGGTCATTGGTGAGGACCGCCGCGGGGCCGACGAAGACGCCGTCGGCCAGGGATGCCGGTTCATAGACGAGGGCGTAGTTCTGCAGTTTGCAGTTGTTGCCCAGCACGACGCCGGGGCCAACATAGGCGCCGCGGCCGATATTGCAGTTGCTCCCCACGGTGGCGTCCTCACGGACCTGTGCGAGGTGCCAGATTCTCGTACCGTCGCCTATGACGGCGGTATCTGCCACGTCCGCAGTTTCGGCGATGGATGTCATGGCGTTCCTCCTGGTCTCGGGTCCGGTCGTCATGAGCGGCCCAGGGCTGCCTGTAACTGGTCGGCCACATACTGTTGCTGCGTCTCGCTGATGTGCGGGAAGATCGGCAGCGACAGGATCCCGCGGCTGGCCTGCTCCGTGACCGGGAAGGATCCGGGGCCGAGGCCCAGGCTCCGGTAGGCGGAACTGAGGTGCACGGGGACCGGGTAGTGAATGCCGGCGCCGACACCCGCCTGGTTCAATGCCGCCAGCACCCGGTCCCGTGCTGCGACCCGGATGACGTACAGATGCCAGACGTCGGTGTTGCCCCGGGCGGTGCGGGGAAGCAGCACGCCCGGCAGGTCTTCCAGCAGTTCCTGGTAGCGGGCCGCGGCCTTGCGCCGTCGGTCGTTCCACGCCGCCAGCCGGCGCAGCTTGGCGTTGAGCACCACGGCCTGGATGGTGTCGAGGCGGGAGTTCATGCCGACCGCGTCGTGCTGGTACTTCCGTTCGCTGCCGTGGGCGCCCAGCATCCGCACCCGGGCCGCGACGCCGTCGTCATCCGTCACCACGGCCCCGGCGTCCCCGGCGGCCCCGAGGTTCTTGCCGGGATAGAAGCTCGTGCCGGCCACCAGTCCCAGCGTGCCGGCGAAGCGGCCAAAGCGGGTGGCGCCCTGGGATTGCGCGGCGTCTTCGACGACCACGGCGCCGCAGGAGTCCGCTATCGGAAGCAGGCGCTCCACAAAGGCCGTTTGACCAAACAAGTGGACGGGAATAATGGCCTGCGTCCGGGGAGTCACGGCCTCCGCCACGCGGTCCGGGTCGATCAGCAGGTATTCCGGGTCGACGTCGACGAGCACCGGCACCGCACCGATCCGGCTCACTGCCTCGGCGGTCGCGATAAAGGTGTTGGCGGGGAGGATGACTTCCCCGCCCGCCTCGACCCCGGCTGCACGGAGTGCCAGTTCCAGGGCGTCCGTGCCGTTGGCCACGCCTACACAGTTCGCGGCACCGAGAAACCGGGCATACGCCTGCTCAAAGTCGGCCACGGCGGGGCCGCCAATGAAAGAGGTCTGCGCGAAGACTTCCTTCAGCCCCATCTCGACCTCGTCGGCAATCTCCTCCTGCTGGGCGCCCAAGTCGACAAAGGGGACGGAAATGCCGAGGGTGCCGGGCCGCGTCACCGCACACCACCCGCCGCAGCCGGTTCCAGCACACGCGCCGGGACCCCGGCCCAGGTCTCGCCGTCGGGAACGTCGCCCAAAACGGCGGCTCCCATCCCGATCCTCGTCCCGGCCCCCACCTTGGTGCGTTCACGCACACATGAATTCATGCCCAGGTAGGCCGTGCGCCCGATCCGGACACCCCCGCCCAGCGAAACTCCGGCAGCCAGGGTGGCGAAGTCCTCGACGACGTCGTCGTGGGTGAGCGTCACCCCGGGCATCATCACGACGTGGCTCCCGACCGTGATCCCGGCGGTCAGGGTGACATTGCCCAGCAGGATGCTCCCCGGACCGATGTCGCAGCAGTACGGAACCCGCACCGACGGGTCCACCACGGTCGCGAAGCGGTGGCTCGGGAAGCCCAGCCCGGCGAGCCTGGCGACGACCCGCTCGCGGCCCTTCCCCGAACCGATACAGACCACGACGCGTGCTTCCGGGTACCGGAGGGCGTGGCTGGCGGGACCAATGATCGGGGCGCCATCCAGGGCCGACCCGACCCTGGCCTCGTCGTCGTCGAGCACCCCGACGACGTCGAATTGGCCGTTCTCGCGGACGCAGGCCAGCACCTCACGGGCAAGGCCGCTGGCGCCGATCAGGAGTAATTCAGTCATCGGATTTCCCCGCAGCCTTCAATATCGAACGGATCACCCGGGCCTGCTCGTCCAGGGTCAACTGGTGGTAGACCGGCAGGATGACTGTGTGGTCTGTGAGCCGCTCCGTCACGGACAGGTCCGCCCGTCCGGTGTTCCGGCCGGCGTAGGCGGGTTGACGGTGTGCGGCCATGATGCCCCGCCGGGCGGAAATTCCGTCGTGCGCCAACCGCTCCAGCAGTTCCTCCCGCCCGAGGGCAAAGTCCGGCATAACTTCGAACCAGAAGGACTGGAAATTGCTGGTTCCGTACAGCGGGTCCTCGCTGAAACGCAGCCCTTCCACCCCGGCGAGCGCCTTCCGGTACGCGGCGGCGATGGCCCGGCGCCGCGACACCGCCTCACCCAGCCGGCCCAACTGCACGAGTCCGACAGCCGCCTGCATGTCGGTCATCCGGTAGTTGAACCCGATCTCCTCGTACTCCTCCGCCGGAGCCAGGACCGAGGCGTGCCGGTCGTTCGCCGAGACGCTCATGGCGTGTTCGCGGAGCTTGCGGGCCCGGTCCGCCCATTCCGTGTTGTGGGTGGTCAGCATCCCGCCCTCGCCGGTGGTGAGGATTTTGCGCGGGTGGAATGACCAGGCGGCGAGTTCGGCACCGGCTCCCACCGGCCGGCCCCGGTAGGTGGAGCCCGCCGCGCAGGCCGCGTCCTCGATGACAGTGATGCCCAATCCGTCACAGAGGGCGCGGATCGGAACCAGGTCGACCGGCATCCCGCCCTGGTCGACCACGATCACGGCGCGGGTCGCGGGCGTCAGGGCGGCGGCGATCGTCCGCACGGACACGTTCCCGGTGTCCGCCTCCACATCGGCGAAGACCGGCCGGGCACCCACATAGGTGACCGCGTTGGCGGTGGCAATGAAGGACAGCGAAGGCACAACGACGTCGTCGCGGGATCCGATGCCGGCCACCTTCAGCGCCAGATGCAGTGCCGTGGTGCAGTTGGAGACCGCGACGGCGTGGCTGGCCTGCTGCGCGGCGGCGAAGGCTTCCTCGAAGCGCGCCACGCGGGGCCCCTGCGCCACCCAGCCCGAGGCGATCACTTCGGCCACGGCCTCGGCTTCCTCGGCCCCGAGCCAGGGCTTCATCACGTTGATCCGGCTCAGGGCCCGGCCCTGGCTGACCGTCACCGGGCACCCCCGACTCTGGCGTCGGCAATCTCCGCCCGGAGCGGCCGCCACCAGTCCACCAGTTCGCGCAGGCCCTCCTCGAGCCCGGTCTCGGCACTGAACCCAAGGTCGCGCTGGGCCGCGGCGGTATCCGCCTGGCGCCGGACGACGCCGTTGACGGCCCGGTCGGGGCCATGCTCCACGTGCAGCTCCGAATCCATGGCACGCAGCAGCGCTTCGGCGAGTTCCAGCAGGCTTGTCTCTGCCCCGCTGGCGACGTTGTACACACCCTCGTCCACCCCGCTGCCCGCGGCCAGGATGTTGGCCCGGGCCACGTCGCGGGTGTGGACGAAGTCCATGGTCTGCTGTCCGTCGCCGAAAATCAGCGGCGGCAGGCCGTCCTCGATCCGCTCCATCCAGCGCACGAGCACTTCGGTATAGAGGCCGTGGACGTCCATCCGTGGCCCGTACACGTTGAAGTAGCGCAACAGCACGTAGTCCAGGCCGGACATCGCACGGAAGCTGCGGGCCATGCCTTCGTTGAAGGACTTGGCTGCACCGTAGAACGTGTCGTTGTTGTGGTGGTGATGGCGTTCGGTGGTGGGAAACGCCTCGGCCATGCCGTAGACCGAGGCGCTGGAGGCCGCCACGAGCTTGCCGACCCGCTGGGCCGACGCGGCCTCGAGCACGTTGAAGGTCCCGTCCACCAGCACCTCCAGGGCCAGCCGGGGTTCCTCGGCGCACTGGGTGATCCGGATGGCTGCCTGGTGGAAGACGATGTCCTTGCCCCGGCTCAGATCGTGGACCAGGTCCCGGTCCCGGAGGTCCCCTTCGATGAGTTCGACCCGTCCGCTGGCGATGGCCGGGTCCAGGTTGGCGCGCCGGCCCCGGACCAGGTTGTCCAGCACGTCGATCCTGCCGGCGCCGGCGTCGAGCAGGTGGTCCACGATCGTGGAACCGATGGTCCCGGCTCCGCCCGTGACCAGAACCTGCGCTCCTTGCAGGATGCTCATCTGCTTGCCTCCAGTTGCGGTTCGTTTCCGACGACGATGCTGGCTTTCCCGTCCGCGCTGAGGCTGTCACTGACGGCCTCCAGTACGGAGAGCACCCGGAGACCCGAGGCTCCGCTGGTCCGGGCGGGCCGCTGCTGCCAGATGCTGTTGGCGAACTCGGCCACCATCTGGCCCAGTGCCTCGTATTCGGGCAGCGCCGGGGACCAGGTGTCGCCAAGCCGGTAGGAGATGGCGGAGGTCCTTCGGTCCGCTGCGGTTCGTGACTGCCGGTCAAGGCTGACGCCGCGGTCATAGACGCTGAGCCGCTGCTGCGGATTCAGGTCATCCCAGACCAGCGTCCGCCGGGAGCCGCCCACCACGAGCTGACGGATCTTGGTCGGGCTCAGCCAGTTCACGTGCACGTGGGCCATGGCGTCGTTGGGGAGGGCAAACGTCAGATGACCGACGCACGCCTGCCCGGTTCCCAGGGGGTCCGCGCCGTGCGCTGTCACCTCCACCGGCCGGAGCCCGTCGGGAAGAATGAAGTCGAGAATGGACAGGTCATGCGGCGCGAGGTCCCAGAAGACGTCCACGTCCGGCTGCACGAGTCCCAGGTTGATCCGGACCGAGTCGATGAACAGGATCTCGCCGAGCGAGCCGTCGGCAATCAGCTCCCGGATCTTCAGCACGGCCGGGGTGTAGCAGTAGGTGTGGTCCGCCATCAGGACCAGACCGCGTTCCTCCGCTTCCGCGACCATCTCAGTTCCCTTGACCCGGCTGTCAGCGAGCGGCTTTTCGACCAGCACATGCTTCCCTGCCTTCAGCGCCGTCAGGGCGATGCCGTGGTGCGTATGGGCCGGCGTCGCAATGGCAACGGCGTCGACGTCGGCCGTGTCCAGCAGCTCGTCAATGGACCGGAAGACGGGAACCCGTCCCTGGGCCGCGGCGAGCTTGGCGGCCCTGCCCTGGTCCAGGTCCACGATTCCGGCCAGCTCCCAGTGAGGGCTTGCGGTGAAGTTCCGGGCCAGGTTGGGCCCCCAATAGCCCGCGCCGATGACGGCTACCCGCAGCGGCCCGGGGGCTGGCACAGGGTCCAGGCCGCGGGAGTACCCCGAACGTGTTTCGTTCATTGTGTTTCCTCACTCGATCAGTACGCGCCGGCAGGCACGCACATAGCCCTGAAGGTGCGCCATATGATGATGACGTCGCCCATGATTGACCAGTTTTCGACGTAGTAGAGATCCAGGCGCACGGCCTCATCCCACGGCAGATCAGAACGGCCGTTGATCTGCCACAGCCCGGTGATCCCCGGTTTGATCAGCAGCCGGCGGTGCGTGTGCCGTTCGTAGCCGCCGACCTCGCGCTGCAACGGCGGGCGGGGCCCGACCAGGCTCATTTCGCCGGACAGGACGTTCCAGAACTGCGGCAGTTCGTCCAGCGAGTAGCGGCGCATCCAGCGCCCGCAGCGGGTCACCCGGGGATCGTTGCGCATTTTGAATAAAACGCCAGCGCCCTCGTTCTGGGCCCCGAGCCGGGCCAACACGGTCTCCGCATCCGTCACCATGGACCGGAATTTGAGCATCCGGAAAGGTTTTCCGGCTTTGCCCACCCGCTCCTGCCGGAACAGCACGGGTCCCGGGCTGTCGCGTTTGACGATGACCGCCAGGACCAGCAAGAGCGGCGAAAGCAGGACCAGGGCGGCACCGGCGACCGCAATGTCCAGCAGCCGCTTGCAAACGTGTTTGGCCCCGCTGTACCGCGGGACATCCACGTGCATCAACGGCAGCCCTTCCACCGGACGCCAGTGGATGCGGGGGCCGGCGACGTTGGTCAGGGACGAGGCCAGCACCAGTTCTGCCTGGTGCTCTTCCAGCCCCCAGCCCAGTTCGCGGATGTACTGGTTGCCGCCGGGTACGGGGCCGGCGACGATGACGGCCTCCGCGCCGTGGAGGCCGACCGTCCGGACGACGTCATCGGTGGAGGACAGGACCGGGACGCGGCGGCCGTCGACGTCGAACGACGTCCCGCGCCGCCCGCCGGGCAGCGCGACCCCAAGAACCTCGTAGACGGCATTCGTTTTGCGGGCAATCCGCTTGAGCACGTAGCGCACGTCCTCGGTCTGGCCAATGACAATCGCCCTGACGAGGTATTGTCCTTGGGCCTGCCGCGCGTTGTACCAGCGGCGGGCGATCCACCGGCTGCCCGGCAGCAGGACAAGTCCCAGCGGGAGGGACACCAGGTAGAACGCCGAAGCCGGCTGGACGCGGAACACCACCAGGCCGACGGCGAGCAACCCGAAGACCGCGCTGCTGGCAGCGGCTACGCGCTTGTACTCACTGGCCCCGGCACCGAGGACTTTCGGGTCCCTGGTGCGGTAGAGGCCCAAGGCTGCAATCCACAGCACACCCAGAACCGCTGCAATGAGGGTGCCGTAGAGGTCTGCGAGGGTTCCCGTGAAGGGCTCGTTGCCCTCGATGTGGATCAGGAGTCCCGCGGTGACGGAGACGGCGACCAGCAGGGCATCTGTGCCCCGCAGCAGACGGCGCAGGAACCGTGCCCATTCCCGGCCGGAGATCCTGGCCGGGGTGGGCGGCGCGGCGGCGGTGTCAGCCGCGGGCTGTTCAGTGGCAGGCCGTCGCTGGGGCGCAAGGGTTGCGGGGTGGCCGTGGGTGGTTTGGGGCGGGCTGACGATGCGGGGTGCGTGGGCTGCGTAGGCGAGGTCGGCCACGGTGCCGCCGGGGCGGCCGGCCGCGTGTGCGGTGCTTTGGAGGGTCAGCTGGAGCGGCATGCCCTCGACTGGGGGTGTCACCGGCGTCCGAAGGAGTCAGTGTGCCGCGCGTGGCCGGGCGCGGCATCCGGATAAAAAAAGGCTGTCCGGTCATTCGGCCGAACATGCGGGGCGACATGGAACCACCGGGCCATTGCGACTCCCTCCAAAAGGCAATTGGCTGCATCGTTTGATGCCTGAGCCAATACAAGTTGGTGGGAATAGTCCGGTCACGCGTGGTGGATACCTGCTTTTGCGATCACCCTCTCGGGGTCAGGTCCGGGTACTACTCACTACCCGGACCTGTCCCCCAGCGCTGGCGCAGCCAATCGGCGGGCAAGTATCGCTGCGGGCCTGCAGCCGGTGTTTCTAGGCCGTCATGCGAATCTTCAGGGCGTCGGGCCCGACGGCCACGGCCAGGTGTGTCCCGGTGCCAAGGTGGTCGCCGTCCAGCTGGAATTCCTGTTCCCGCTCCAGGGTAATTTCGGCGGACTTGCCCTGGAAGTACTCCACGGATTCGGTCTCGCCCTTGTTCCGGCCGAAAATCCCGGCTACGACTCCCAGCCAGCCCAGCCGTCCCCGCGGGGCCAGGACCAGCAGGTCCAGCATTCCGTCTTCGATGCTGGCGTCGGGGAAGATCTCGACCCCGCCCATGATCCGCCCGCAATTGCCGATCATGACGCTGCGGATCCTGCGGCGGACGGGTTCCCCGCCGTCGACGCTGATCTGCGCCTTGACCGGTTTTCCGGGGAGTTTGCGGATGCCGGCCTCCACGTACGCGAGCCAGCCCATCCGGTCCTTCAGCGCATCGACGGTGTCGGCCATGATGGCGGCGTCGTACCCGAGCCCGGCCATCACCAGGAACACTTGTTCCTCATCCGAGTGGTTCAACCGGGCCTTGACGACGTCGACGGACCGTTCGCTGCCGTTGAGCACGTCGTAGCAGGCCGAGACCGGGTCGGTGATGTCCACGCCGAGGTTGCGGGCCAGGAGGTTTCCGGTTCCCAGCGGCACCATGCCCATGGGTGTTCCGGTGCCGGTGAGTACCTCGGCGACGCAGCGCACGGTTCCGTCACCGCCGGCGGCGATCACGACGTCGACCCCTGCCTCCAGTGCCTGGCGTGCCTGGCCGGTCCCCGGGTCTTCAACCGTGGTTTCCAGCCAGAGCGGCTCGGCCCAGCCCTGCGTTTCGCAGAGCCTGAAGATCGCCCCCTGGAGCGCCGGACCACCGGATTTGGCGGGGTTGATGATTACGGCTGCGCGTCTGGACGGCGCGGGATTGTTCTCTGGCATGGCGTCCTTCGATGGCAATTGGGCATAGGGTGTCCCGGATTGAAATCCTAGCGGGATTCCGGGCGTAACTTCGGCAGCAGGGGCGCGAACCGTGGACGCCCGCGCGCCGCGGTCACTAGACTGGCCATGCTCAAGTACTGGAGCCTGCCGGCGTGAGCCATCTAGCCGGCGGGCCGCCTGTCCGGATCAGCCGGACAGGTCGCGCTCCAGGGGCGGGAAGCGGGAGCATATGTCTGAACCACAGGAGAACTACACGGCCGAGGCCGAGGCGTCCAGCACGGATCCCCATGACTGGGGCCGGGCCATGGCGCTGGCAGTCACACGACTGGCGGAGCAAATCGCCCCGGCGGACAGCGAGGACATCCACGCGTGGCTCGTGGGCAAGGACCTGCACCTCAAGATCCGTGACGACTCCGGAGGGGTCACCATTATGGTCTCCACCGCGCCGACTTCGGGACCCTCCAGCTGAGGGCCGCCAGCGTCCGGAGTCGCCGGCGTACGGAGCCGGCGTACTGAGGGGCCGGCGTCCTGAATTTTCGGCGTCCGGCGGGCCTGCGCCCTGAGGGGCTAGCGTCCGGAGGACAGGTCCGCGGAGATGAGTTCTGCGGTGGCCACTGTTGCCGTCCGCACCGAGTCCAGATAGGCTTCCGGGTCCGGCCGGCTCGCCACCGACTGGGCCTGCAATGACACGTTGATGGCGGCGACCACCTTGGGGCCGTCATGGACCGGCGCGGCGACGGACATCAGCCCGGGCTCCAGCTCCTGGTTCAGCAGGCACCAGCCCTGGGCCCTGACCCTGGCCAGCTCCGCCAGCAGCCCCTCCGGTGTTCCGATGGCAAGCGGCGTCAGGGGCCGGATGTCAGTCCGGGCCAGGTAGTCCTTCAGCTCCGCGGCCGGCAGCGCCGCCAGCAGCACCCTGCCCATCGAGGTGGCGTAGGCCGGGAAGCGGGTACCGACGGTGATGCCGACGGTCATAATCCGGCGCGTCGCCACCCGGGCGATGTAGGCGATGTCGGTGCCCTCCAGCACCGCGGCCGACGTCGACTCCCCCAGCTGGAGGGACAGCTCCTCAAGGTGCGGCTGGGCGAGCTGCGGCAGCGACAGGCCCGACAGGTAGGCGTAGCCGAGCTGCAGCACCTTGGCGGTCAGGGCGAAGATCTTGCCGTCGGTGCGGACGTAGCCCAGTTCCACCAGCGTGTACAGGAACCGCCGTGCCGTGGCGCGGGTGAGGTCCGTCCGCGCCGCCACCTCGGTCAGCGTCATCTTCGGATGGTCCGTGTCGAAGGCGCGGATCACTGCCAGCCCGCGCGCCAGCGACTGCACGTACTGGTCACTGGCCGGCGGCGCTCCACCGGCCGCCGCGCCCTTTGCTGCGACAATCATTTCCACGCCTCTCGGTCCCGCATCACTTTATCCGCACCGCTTTGTCCGGGCCGCTTTGTCCGCACCGCATTGTCCGGGCCGCCGGATCCTCAGCTTCCGGCGCCGGACGCGGCCGTGAGCGGCACGGGAACCATGGCCTGGAGTTCCTCGAGGGTGCAGCCGAATGTTTCCCGGACCTGGACGCCGTTGGGTCCGGTGAGGAAGACGGCCTTGTCCGTATAGACCCGGGTCACGCAGCCGATGCCGGTCAGCGGGTAGGTGCAGGTCTCGACGAGCTTGGAGACGCCCTCGCGGGTCAGGAGCGTCATCATCACGAAGACGTCCTTGGCGCCGGTCGCAAGGTCCATGGCGCCGCCGACGGCCGGGATGGCGTCGGGGGCCCCGGTGTGCCAGTTGGCCAGGTCACCGGTGGCGGAGACCTGGAAGGCCCCCAGAACGCAGATGTCCAGGTGCCCGCCGCGCATGATCGCGAAGGAGTCGGCGTGGTGGAAGTAGGACGCGCCGGGCAGCTCGGTCACCGGGATCTTGCCGGCGTTGATGAGGTCCCCGTCGATCTGGTCCCCGGTGGCTTCCGGGCCCATGCCGAGCATGCCGTTCTCGGTGTGGAGCGTGATGTTCTGTTCCGGCTTGAGGTAGTTCGACACCAGGGTGGGCTGGCCGATGCCGAGGTTCACGAAGGAGCCGGGCTTGATGTCCCGGGCCACGAGGCGGGCCAGGTCATCGCGGCCCAGCGGCTTGTCGGCGGTCTGGATGCCGGCCGTCAGGCCCGCCTGGTCATTGGACTGGACGCTCATCTCAGGCCACGCTTTCTGTCTTGCCTGCGGCTGTAGCTCCGCTGGAATCAATCCGGACGATGCTGTTGACGTAGATTCCGGGGGTCACGATGATCTCCGGATCAAGGCCGCCCGTGGGGACGATCCCGGACACCTGGACAATGGTGTGTTTGGCCGCGGCGGCCATGATCGGACCGAAGTTCCGGGCGGTCTTGCGGTAGACGAGGTTGCCCTTGCCGTCGGCCGTGAGGGCCTTGATGAGCGCGACGTCGGCGTGGATGGGGGTCTCGAAGACCTGGCCGCGGCCGTCGAGGATGCGGGTTTCCTTGCCCTCGGCCAGCATGGTGCCGTAGCCGGTGGGGGTGAAGAAACCGCCGATCCCGGCGCCCGCGGCGCGGATCCGCTCGGCCAGGTTGCCCTGCGGCACGAGTTCCAGCTCGATCTCCCCGGCGCGGAACTTCGCGTCGAAGTGCCAGGAGTCGGACTGCCGCGGGAAGGAGCAGATCATCTTCTTCACGCGGCCTTCCTTGATCAGGAGCGCGAGGCCCTGGTCGCCCTGGCCGGCGTTGTTGTTGACGACGGTGAGGTCCTTCGCGCCGCAGTCCATCAGGGCGTCGATCAGTTCGAACGGCTGGCCGGCGTTGCCGAAACCCCCGATCATCACAGTGGAACCGTCCTGGATGCCGGCGACGGCCTCGTTGACGGTGTCAATAAAATTCAGCATGTCCTAGCCCTTCACTGTCGCTGTTGTTGCCGACGCTGTTGTTGCCG
>DASWAW010000074.1:0-7728 GCA_036390955.1 Arthrobacter sp. | reverse complement strand
GAGGTTCCGGATGCCGGCACTGAGTCCGTCGGCGAAGTCCTCGACCCAGGCGACCCGGGTTTCCGGGGGCATGGTGAGGCTGACCACGAGGGACGTGGCCCGCGCCCCCATGGCGTTGATGTCGCTGAGGTTCTGCGCGGCGGCCTTCCATCCGACGTCGTAACCGGTGGTCCGGTAGCCGTTGTTCCACTCCAGGCGGAAGTCCTGGTCCGCCACCTGGGTGTCGATGCTGAGGACTGTCCGCCCGTCCGGAACGGCCACAATGGCGGCGTCGTCTCCCGGGCCCAGGATCAGGGACGGGTTGTGTTCCTGGCCGTAGTGCAGGCGCGGGAAGATGCGTTCCAGCAGTTGGGATTCGGAGAGCCCCGCCACAGTAAGGGCCGCGCCGGACGGCGTCGGCCCGCGCAGGGTCGCTTCGGAAAGTGGGACAGGCTCGTGATCAGGCACAGCCCTACGCTACCGTGGGGGCCCGCCCCAGCGGCACAGCGCCCGAAACGGCGGCCAGACTCCGGCGGATACGCCGGGGCAGTGCGTTCAGCGCTGGGGTGCCGGGGGTCGCCGCATCGCCCGGCAGGCCGGGATAGGCTTGAAAGATGCATCGCTTCCGTTTCCCGGCTTCCGCACGTCCGCTCCGCAGTCTGGCCGCCGCTGCGGCGGCAGGGATCCTGCTGAGCGGCTGCGCTCCGGTTGTTGACGTCACGCCGGCCAAGGACGCCGCGAACGCCAAGTGTGCCCCGATGATGGTCGCGCTCCCGGACGCGATCGGCGAAGCCAAGCTGCGGAAGACCAACAGCCAGGCCACAGCGGCGTGGGGGGATCCGTCCCTCGTGGTCCTGCGCTGCGGGGTGAATGTTCCGGGGCCGACGACGGACCGCTGCGTCAGCGTCAACGGCGTCGACTGGGTCATCAAGGAAGGCGACCCGGTGTGGACGCTGACGACCTTCGGACGCGAACCGGCAACCGAGATCCTGATGGACCCGGACAAGATCAGTTCGGCAACCGTACTGGCCGACCTCGCGGCCGCAGCCGCCAAGGTGCCGGCGATGCGCAACTGCGTGGGCCAGGCGGACCTGCAGAACCTGCCGCCCACCCCGTAGTTTTCCGGCAGGCCGGGCCACCGCGCACCGGTGGCCGGAACCAGCGGGTCTGGCGCAGGCCTGCGGGTCTAGCGCAGGCCAGTTTTGCGGTGCAGCGCCAGGTAAATCAGCTCGTCGATGAGTTCCGCGTAGCCCAGGCCGGACGCTTTCCACATTTGCGGGTACATGCTTTTGGGCGTGAACCCGGGCATGGTGTTGATCTCGTTGATGATCAGCTCGCCTTCGGCGGTGTAGAAGAAGTCGACCCTGCTCAGTCCCTCGGCCCCGACTGCGTCGAAAGCGACGGCGGACAGCTCACGGACCCTGGCGATGGCTTCGTCCGGAAGGTCGGCCGGGCAGCTGAGCGCCGCCGCGTTGTCCACATATTTGGCATTGAAGTCGTAGAACTCGTGCCCGCCGCCGGCCACGGAAATCTCGCCCGGCATGGACGTCCGGGGGCTGTCGGTGCCCCTGCCCTCCAGCACAGCGCATTCGATCTCCCGGCCGACAATGCCGGCCTCGATGACGAGTTTCGGATCGTGCTGACGGGCGGCCTCAATCGCTGCGTCCAGCCCGTCGAGGGAGTCCACCTTGGAGATGCCCATCGAGGAGCCTGCCCGCGCGGGCTTGACGAATACCGGGAAGCCGAGCTGGTCCACACGTTTGCGGACGGTCTCGGGATCGTTGCGCCACTGCCGGTCCGTGACGGCGATGTAGGGCCCCACGCGGAGCCCGGCGGATTCGAAGACCACCTTCATGAAGTGCTTGTCCATGCCGACGGCGGACGCAAGCACACCGGCACCCACGTATCGGGTGTCGGAGAGTTCCAGGAAGCCCTGGATGGTGCCGTCCTCGCCGAACGGACCGTGCAGCAGCGGGAACACCACGTCCACGGCGCCGAGTTCCTGCGGGACCTCGTTCGGGGAGGCCACGATGAGCTGGTGTTCCCCGCCGATTTCGGCCAGCGCCACGGTCTGGGCCGAGGACGCGACCTCGGGCAGGGACGATGCCGAGAGGGACCAGTCGTGGGTGTCACCGGAAGCCAGCACCCACTGGCCGGTCTTGGCGATCCCGATTGGGATGACCTCGTACTTCGTCTGGTCGATGGCCCCGAGGACCCCCGCCGCCGTTACACAGCTGACGGCGTGCTCGCTGGAGCGGCCGCCGAAAAGGACCGCCACACGGGGCCTGGACGGGGCGCTCGGGCCTGCTGTTGATTCGTTAAGTTCCGACACTCTCAGTGATCGCCTTCGCGTTTCAGGTCCCGGGACAGCAGCAGCGGCCCCAGTTCGTCTACGGACAGTTTTCCGGCCAGTACGGCAACAACCGCCGCCGTGATGGGCATCTCGACGCCGAGCTTGCCGGCGAGCTCGTGCACGGCCTGGGCTGACTTGATGCCCTCAGCGGTCTGCGTCATCTGCGCCGTAACCTGGTCCAGCGTCAGCCCCGTGCCCAGCAGGCGGCCGGCAGTATGGTTCCGCGACAGCGGTGACGAACACGTGGCGACGAGGTCGCCCAGGCCGGCAAGACCGGCCATCGTCTGGGCCTGGCCGCCGAGGGCAAGCGTGAGCCGCGAGGTTTCCGCCAGGCCCCGGGTGATGACGGAAGCCTTCGTGTTGTCGCCCATCCGCTTGCCCTCGCAGATGCCAACCGCCAGGGCGATGATGTTCTTGACGATGCCGCCAATCTCCACACCGACCACGTCCGCCGTCGTGTACGGCCGGAAGTACGGTGCGGTGCAGCTCCGGGCGACCCACCCGGCAGCACCAAAGTCGGAGCATGCCACGACCGATGCGGTGGGCTCCTCCCGGGCAATCTCCATCGCCAGGTTAGGTCCGGACACCACGGCGACGTGGCTGGCGGGAATTCCCAGCTCTTCGCAGATCACTTCGCTCATCCGGGCGTCGGAATTCAATTCCAGCCCCTTCATGAGGGAGACAACCAGGGCGCCCGGGGGAAGCAGGGTTTTCCATTCCCGCAGCTGGGGCCGCAGGGTCTGCGCCGGGACGGCCAGGACAACCAGCTCGGCGCCGGCCAGGACCTCGGCGACGTCGGTGGAAGCGGTGATGGTGGGCGGAAGGGCAATGTCCTTGAGGTATTGCTCGTTCCGGTGCTTCAGGTTGATCTGCTCGACGATTTCTTCGCGTCGGGCCCAGAGCCGGATGTCGCGCTCCACGCCGGACGCGGTGGCGGCGTCGGCGAGGATTTTCGCGAAGGTGGTCCCCCAGGATCCGGCTCCGAGTACGGCAACTTTCGTGGCCGATGATCCCCGCAATTGATCAAAAGTCATTCGTCGCTATCCCCAATATTCTCTTTTGGTGTGCCGGAGCCGGCGGCTTTGCCGTCGGCCTCGATAAAACGGCCGTGCGTGGACTGGTTGTGGGCCGAAGGGTCCCAGCGGACCAGGGGAGGCTGTCCACCGCGGAGGGTGGCCAGGAGCTCAGTGATGGCCTCCATGATCACGTTGGTGGCCTCGGTGAGGGTGGCTTTGTCCAGCGGACGTCCGGCGAAAGCGCTCAGGTCCACGGGATCGCCCACGACCAGTCGGGACGTTTTGCGCGGAAAGATGTGGAACCTCTTGGCGTAGCGGGGCAAGACCTCTTGGGCTCCCCAGTGCGCCATCGGCACCACGGGAATACCGCCTTCCAGCGCCATCCGCGCGGCACCGGTGTGGCCTTTCATGGGCCACAGACCGGGGTCCCGGGTCAGCGTGCCCTCGGGGTAGATGATGATGGCCCCGCCCTCGTCCACGACTTCCTTGGCGATCTGCAGCGCCCGGTTGGCGCCCGCCGTCGAGCGTTCCACCGGGACCTGTTTGGTGGCGCGCAGCACGAATCCCAGAACGGGCACCTTGAAGAGTCCGGCTTTGGCCAGGAAGCGCGGCATCCGCTTCTGGTTGTAGAGCATGTGCCCCACCACCAGCGGATCGATTTCGGTGCAGTGGTTGGGTGCTGCGATGAAGCCGCCGGCGGGCAGCTTCTCCAGGCCGATCCATTCCTTCCGCATCAGCAGGTTCATGACCGGCCGGACAATCCCGGCCACAACGACGAAGGTGATGTGGCTCTTGGCCGATTCCGTCACTTTGGCCCCGCTACTTGGCCGCGGTGATGTCGAAATCGGCGCCCAGGCCCGCGAGCTTCTCCGTGAAACGTTCGTAACCGCGGTTGATGATGTCGATTCCAGTGACCCTCGAGGTGCCGTTGGCGGCCAGTGCCGCGATCAGGTGGCTGAAGCCGCCCCGCAGGTCCGGCACGTCAATGTCGGTGCCCGTCAGTTGGGTGGAACCGGAAATCACGGCTGAATGGAGGAAGTTGCGCTGGCCGAACCGGCACGGGACGCTGCCGAGGCATTCGCGGTGGACCTGGATGTTGGCGCCCATCCTGATCAGGGCCTCGGTGAAGCCGAAGCGGTTCTCGTACACGGTTTCGTGGACGATCGAGACACCCTCGGCCTGCGTCAGGGCGACAATCAGCGGCTGCTGCCAGTCGGTCATGAAGCCGGGGTGCACGTCCGTCTCGAGGACCAGCGGGTTGAGCTTGCCGCCCTTGTGATAAAAGCGGATGCCGTCGTCGCCGATGTCCATCCCGCCGCCGACTTTGCGGTAGGTGTTGAGGAAGGTCATCATGTCGCGCTGGGTGGCGCCCTCGACGAAGATGTCACCACGGGTGACAAGCGCCGCCGAGGCCCAGGAAGCCGACTCGTTGCGGTCCGACAGCGCGCGGTGGTTGTAGCCCCCGAGGTCCGGGACGCCCTCGATCCGGATGGTGCGGTCCGTCTGGACGCTGATGATCGCGCCCATCTTCTGCA
Organism: Arthrobacter sp.; assembly: GCA_036390955.1. Classification (GTDB taxonomy): domain Bacteria; phylum Actinomycetota; class Actinomycetes; order Actinomycetales; family Micrococcaceae; genus Arthrobacter. The sequence goes on along the minus strand of DASWAW010000074.1, from coordinate 2,845 downwards.
GCACGGCGATGAGGTCGACGATTTCCGGCTCGGTGGCCGCGCCGGAGAGCTCGGTGATGCCCTCGGCCCTCGTGGCGCTCAGCAGCACCTGCTCGGTGGCGCCGACGGAGGGGTAGGGCAGGGAAATCTTGGCGCCCTTGAGTCCGTCGGGGGCGGAGATGTGGATGCCGCCGGGACGCTTCTCGACCACAGCGCCGAACTGCCGCAGCACGTTCAGGTGGTAGTCGATGGGGCGGTCGCCGATCTTGCAGCCGCCCAGGTCCGGGATGAAGGCCTCGCCGATCGCGTGGATCAAGGGCCCGCACAGCAGGATCGGGATGCGGGAATCGCCGGCGTGCGCGTCGATCGCCGTGTGGGAGGCTGTCTTCGCATTGGTCGGGTCGAGGGTCAGGTCCCCGGTGACGGGATCCTTCTCGACCGTGACGCCGTGCAGCTGGAGCAGGCTGGTGACAACCTCGACGTCCTTGATTTCAGGGACGTTGCGCAACACGGACGGCTCATTGCCCAAGAGGGCAGCCACCATGGCCTTGGGGACAAGATTCTTGGCCCCCCGCACGGTGACGCGGCCAGTTAGCGGGACGCCTCCGCGGATTGTCAGAACACTACTCATATACCGGTTTCCTCACGACTACTCGCCCCCAAATCCTTAGAAAGGCTCCAGCTAAGCATAGGAGCTAGCGTTACCGATCTGAAATACGGCACGCCCCGGGATGTCGTCCCCGTCCCGGCCGCCGCCGTCGCAAACCAGACAACGCGGGGTCACTTACGGCCGGTCCCGGGTCCCGGGACGGGCCGTAAGTGACCCCGCGTTGCAGGGGTATGCGCAGGTCAGGACGCCGTCAGGTCGGCGGGAATGCTAGGACAGCCTCGCGGGCAGGGTCTTGGGCATGAAGGAGGGCCGTGTGGCCTCGAAGGTTGTGATGTCTTCCTCATGCTTCAGGGTCAGGCCGATGTCATCCAGGCCCTCAAGGAGGCGCCAGCGGGTGTAATCGTCGATCTCGAACGGCGCCACGATGTTGCCGCACTGGACGGTCTTGGAGACGAGGTCCACGGTGACTGCGGTGCCGGGGGCGTTCTCCAGTTCCTTCCAGATCAGTTCGATGTCGTCCTGCGCCAGTTCGGCGGCGAGGAGGCCCTGCTTGCCGGAGTTGCCGCGGAAGATGTCCGCGAAGCGTGAGGACAGCACGGTCTTGAAGCCGTAGTCCTTGAGCGCCCAGACGGCGTGCTCCCGGGAGGAACCGGTACCAAAGTCGGGGCCGGCCACGAGCACGGAGCCGGCGTTGAAGGGCTCCTGGTTCAGGATGAACGCCGGGTCCTTGCGCCAGGCCGCGAACAGCGCGTCCTCGAAGCCAGTGCGGGTGATGCGCTTGAGGTAGACGGCCGGGATGATCTGGTCCGTGTCAACGTTGCTCTGGCGCAGCGGGACGCCGATTCCGGTGTGGGTGGTGAACTTTTCCATTGCGGATCCTTCTAGGCTGTGTGGATCTGAGGCTGTCGGAAGCTAGGCGGCGTTGGAGCGGACCGCGGCGGATTCGGGAGCGGGGTCCAGGTCCGACGGCGAGCTCAGGGTGCCGCGCACCGCCGTCGCCGCTGCCACCACCGGGGAGACCAGGTGGGTGCGTCCGCCCTTGCCCTGGCGGCCCTCGAAGTTGCGGTTCGAGGTGGAGGCGCAGCGCTCCCCCGGTTCCAGCTGGTCCGGGTTCATCCCCAGGCACATGGAGCAGCCGGCGAAGCGCCATTCGGCGCCGAAGTCCTTGAAGACCTTGTCCAGGCCCTCGGCCTCGGCCTCGAGCCGGACACGGGCGGATCCCGGCACCACGAGCATCCGGATGTTGGGGTCCTTGGTGCGGCCGCGGATGATGTCCGCGGCGGCGCGGAGGTCCTCCATCCGGGAGTTGGTGCAGGAGCCCAGGAAGACCGTGTCCACCCGGATGTCCTTCATCGGGGTGCCGGCTTCCAGCCCCATGTACTGCAGCGCGCGTTCCGCCGCCGCCTTGGCGTTCTCGTCGCCGAAGTCCTCGGGCGAGGGCACCTTGGCGGACAGGGAAACGCCCTGGCCGGGGTTGGTCCCCCAGGTCACGAACGGTTCCAGCGTGTCGGCGTCGAGGTCCACCTCGACGTCGAACGTCGCGTCGTCGTCGGTGCGCAGGGTGTTCCAGTACTCGACGGCGGCATCCCACTCGGCGCCCTGCGGCGAGTGCGGACGGCCGAACATGTAGTTGTACGTGGTCTGGTCCGGTGCCACGAGCCCGGCGCGGGCGCCGGCTTCAATGGACATGTTGCAGATGGTCATCCGGGCTTCCATGGACAGGGCACGGATCGCGGAGCCGCGGTACTCAAGCACGTAGCCCTGTCCCCCGCCGGTGCCGATCTTGGCGATGACGGCCAGAATGATGTCCTTGGCGGAAACACCGGGACGCAGGGTGCCCTCGACGTTGATGGCCATGGTTTTGAAGGGCTTCAGGGACAGCGTCTGGGTGGCCATGACGTGTTCCACCTCGGAGGTGCCGATGCCCATCGCGAGGGCCCCGAAGGCGCCGTGGGTGGAGGTGTGCGAGTCGCCGCAGACCACTGTCATGCCGGGCTGCGTGAGACCCAGCTGCGGGCCCACGACGTGGACGATGCCCTGCTCGGCGTCGCCCAGCGAGTGCAGCCGGACACCGAATTCCTGGCAGTTGTTGCGCAGCGTCTGGATCTGCGTGCGGCTGGTGAGATCGGCAATTGGCTTGTCGATGTCCAGCGTGGGAGTGTTGTGGTCCTCGGTGGCGATGGTGAGGTCCGGCCGGCGCAGCTTGCGCCCGGCCAGCCGCAGTCCCTCAAAGGCCTGCGGCGAGGTCACCTCGTG
>DASWAW010000073.1:0-4985 GCA_036390955.1 Arthrobacter sp. | reverse complement strand
CCAGCGTGAACAACAACTTGCGTCGCAGATCAGGCGTGCGAAAGGCCCGGCCAAATGCGCTAAGCAAGCGTCCTCCTGAGTAATAAGTAAAGTCGTGTGAGATAGGTCAAATAAACCCAACAACCGAGTCTAACGGGTGGACGCGCCCCGCGAACAATCGCAGGGCCGGGAAAATGAAAAAACTCCCGGCACCGGGGGCCTGGGCCCCTGGTACCGGGAGTTTTTCACAACGGGCAACTGCCCCGCCGCCTCGTTAGAGGGCGGTGGTGCTTCCGCCTGCTGCAGCAATCTTTTCTGCGGCGCTGGCCGAGAATGCGTGGACGGTGACGTCAACCTTGACGGTGATGTCGCCGGTGCCAAGCACCTTGACGGGCTGGTTCTTGCGAACGGCACCCTTTTCGACCAGGTTCTCCACGGTGACTGCGCCACCTTCCGGGAACAGCTCGTTGAGCTTGTCCAGGTTTACAACCTGGTACTCAACCCGGAACGGGTTCTTGAAGCCGCGCAGCTTCGGCAGGCGCATGTGCAGCGGCAGCTGGCCGCCGGCAAAGCCAGCCTTGATCTGGTAGCGGGCCTTCGTACCCTTGGTGCCACGACCGGCGGTCTTACCCTTGGAGCCTTCGCCACGACCAACACGGGTCTTGGCGGTTTTGGCACCCGGGGCGGGACGCAGGTGGTGAACCTTCAGAGTGTTCTGCTTCTCAGCGGCGCCCTGTGCCTTTTCGGCGGTGTTCTTCTCTGCCATTACTTCGCCTCCTCTACCTTTACCAGGTGCGGAACCGTGTTGAGCATTCCGACGGTCACGGCGTCGGCGGTGCGGACAACGGTGTGTCCGATCCGCTTGAGGCCGAGGGACCGCAGGGTGTCGCGCTGGTTCTGCTTGCCGCCAATGGCGGACTTGATCTGAGTGATCTCCAACTGTGCGTCGGAGACAAGCACGTTCTTAGCCATGACTCAGACACCTGCCTTCTGGTTCAGGAGCGCCTTCACCATTGCCGGCGGAGCGATCTCGTCGAGCGGGAGGCCGCGGCGTGCTGCCACTGCTGCCGGCTCTTCGAGGCGCTTCAGCGCGTCAACAGTCGCGTGCACGATGTTGATGGCGTTGGAAGATCCGAGCGACTTGGAGAGGATGTCGTGGATGCCCACGCACTCCAGTACTGCACGGACCGGACCGCCGGCGATAACACCGGTACCGGCGGAAGCCGGACGCAGCATGACGACGCCTGCGGCGGCCTCACCCTGTACGCGGTGCGGGATGGTGCTGCCGATGCGGGGAACGCGGAAGAAGGACTTCTTGGCTTCTTCGACGCCCTTCGCGATGGCGGCGGGAACTTCCTTGGCCTTGCCGTAGCCGACGCCGACCATACCGTTGCCGTCACCGACGACGACGAGGGCGGTGAAGCTGAAGCGACGACCACCCTTGACGACCTTGGAAACACGGTTGATGGTCACGACGCGCTCTACGAACTGGCTCTTCTCGGCTTCGCGGCCACCATCGCGGCCACCACGGCCACCACGGTCGCCACGGCCCTGGCCGCGGTCGCCACGCTCGCCACGACGGGCGCCACCACGGGCGGCGTCGGTGGTAGCAGGCGCAGCGGTCTCAGTTGCCGGAGCAGCTACAGCTTCAGTCACCTGAATGTCCTTTTCGTTATTTTCGGTCACAGTGACAGCCCACCTTCACGTGCGCCGTCAGCGACGGCGGCGATCCGGCCGTGGTACTTGTTACCACCGCGGTCGAAGACAACGGCTTCGATACCGGCAGCCTTGGCACGCTCGGCGACGAGCTCGCCAACGCGCTTGGCCTTGGCAGTCTTGTCACCGTCGAATGCACGAAGGTCGGCTTCCAGAGTGGAGGCGCTCGCTACGGTCAGGCCCTTGCTGTCATCGACAACCTGGACGAATACGTGGCGTGCGGACCGGTTGACGACCAGACGAGGACGTACAGCCGTTCCGGAAATGCGCTTGCGGATACGAAGCTGGCGGCGGCTGCGCTGGGCAGACTTGCTCTTGTTCGTACGCTTCTTGTTAATTGCGATCGCCATGGTTACTTACCAGCCTTTCCGACCTTGCGGCGGATGACTTCGCCTGCGTAACGGATGCCCTTGCCCTTGTAGGGGTCCGGCTTCCGCAGCTTGCGAATGTTGGCAGCAACCTCGCCGACCTGCTGCTTGGAGATGCCTGAAACAGAGAGCTTGGTCGGGGTCTCTACTGCAAAGGTGATGCCGTTCGGTGCCGTGATGTTAACCGGGTGGCTGAAGCCCAGAGCGAACTCCAGGTCAGATCCCTTTGCCTGAACGCGGTAACCAGTACCAACGATTTCAAGCTTCTTCTCGTAGCCTGCGGTGACACCCTGGATCATGTTGGCGATCAGGGTGCGGGTCAGGCCGTGCAGCGAACGTGAGGCGCGCTCGTCGTTCGGGCGGGCGACAGTCAGGGTGCCATCTTCCAGGGAAACCTCGATCGGGCTGGGCACAGTGTGGCTCAGCTCGCCTTTGGAACCCTTGACATTGACGACAGAGCCGTCAACCTTGACCTCAACGCCGGCAGGAACGGTGATGGGGAGACGTCCAATACGTGACATTATTCTCTTCCTTTCCCGTTACCAGACGTAAGCGAGGACTTCGCCGCCCACGCCCTTCTTGCCGGCCTGCTTGTCAGTCAAGAGGCCGGAAGAGGTGGACAGGATTGCGACACCCAGGCCACCGAGCACGTGCGGCAGGTTGGTGGACTTTGCGTAAACGCGCAGTCCCGGCTTGGAAATACGACGAACGCCAGCGATTGAACGCTCGCGGTTCGGACCGAACTTGAGCTCGAGGGTCAGCTTCTTGCCAACCTCAGCGTCTTCTTCTTTCCAGGAGGCGATGTAACCTTCGGCCTTCAGGATGTCGGCAACGCGTGCCTTGAGCTTGCTGTACGGCATAGACACGGAATCGTGGTATGCCGAGTTTGCGTTGCGCAGACGCGTAAGCATGTCTGCGACGGGATCTGTCATTGTCATGGTGGGCTCTTGCCCTTCCTCATAACGGTTTCCGCCGTGCAGGTAGTACCGAAAGCAAATTCGGAACCGGCGCGGACGGACCTTTTACGTAGCTAGATTAATCTTCGGTCTTGAACGGGAAGCCAAGCGCCTTGAGCAGCGCGCGGCCTTCGTCGTCGGTCTTGGCAGTGGTCACGACGGTGATGTCCATGCCGCGAACGCGGTCAATGGAATCCTGGTCGATCTCGTGGAACATAACCTGCTCGGTCAGACCGAAGGTGTAGTTGCCGTTGCCGTCGAACTGCTTGCCGCTGAGGCCCCGGAAGTCACGGATACGCGGCAGAGCCAGCGTGACCAGACGGTCCAGGAATTCCCACATGCGGTCCCCACGCAGAGTTGCGTGTGCACCGATCGGCATGCCTTCGCGCAGCTTGAACTGTGCGATCGACTTGCGGGCTTTGGTTACCTGCGGCTTCTGGCCGGTGATCAGGGTCAGATCGCGGACAGCGCCGTCGATCAGCTTGGAGTCCTTGGCGGCATCTCCAACACCCATGTTCACAACGACCTTGACCAGACGGGGAACCTGGTTGACGTTCTCGTACTTGAATTCCTCAACGAGCGTGCTCTTGATGGAATCCGCGTACTTGGTCTTCAGACGAGGAACGATCTTGCTTGCCGGAGTCTCGAGAGTCTCAGTCATTAGATGTCCTTCCCTGAGCTCTTGGCCACGCGGACACGCACTTCGCGCTTCACGCCATCGCGCTCAACGGTCTCGGTGCGGAAACCGACGCGGGTGGGCTTCTTGGTGGACGGGTCAACCAGAGCCACGTTGGAGATGTGGATCGTAGCCTCGACGACTTCGATGCCACCGGTCTTGGTGCCGCGCTGCGACTGACCGACCTTGGTGTGCTTGGTTACGCGGTTGATTCCTTCGACCAGCAGACGGTTGGTCTCGGGGAATACGCGCAGAACCTTGCCCTGCTTACCCTTGTCGCCGCCGCGCTCAGCCTTGGCGCCAGTGATGACCTGAACCAGGTCGCCCTTTTTGATCTTAGCCATGGACTAAAGCACCTCCGGAGCCAGAGAAACGATCTTCATGAACTTCTTATCGCGAAGTTCACGACCAACCGGTCCGAAGATGCGGGTACCGCGGGGGTCACCGTCAGCCTTCAGGATCACAGCTGCGTTCTCGTCAAACTTGATATAGGAACCATCCGCACGGCGGCGTTCCTTCTTGGTACGGACGATGACAGCCTTGACGACGTCGCCCTTCTTTACGTTGCCGCCCGGAATTGCGTCCTTGACGGTAGCGACGATTACGTCGCCAATGCCTGCGTAGCGACGGCCAGATCCACCGAGAACGCGAATGGTAAGGATTTCCTTAGCACCCGTGTTGTCGGCGACCTTGAGTCGCGACTCCTGCTGAATCACTATTTACTCCTTGCGTCGCGCGGGTTCTCAGACCGAAAGTCTTCCTACGGAATGAGCCTTGCGGAACGGTTGATCGGGGTGTCTCTTGACCTGCCTGGATTTTGCCAGACCAGGCCTAAACTCCCGTGCCAAAAACATTTGCATCCCAGGCGGATTCCGACGAATCGGGGCGCAAGGGGGCACTATGCCGTGGCACGCTTGTTTACGAGGTTGATGACGGCGCACAGAGGGCGCCATACAAACTCAAAATCTTAGCACGTTTAAGCCGCCGGTCAGAATCCGCCAATACCACAGACGACGGCGTCACGCACGGTGTGTCCCCCGTGTACGGCAGCCTTCCGGCCTCCCTGCCGCTGCACTCCCCCGGGAACGGGGAAACCCCCGCTCCCAGAAGGGAACGGGGGTTTCTCTACTTACAGCATGGCTGCAGTTATTACTTGGCCTTCTCGAGGATCTCCACCAGACGCCACCGCTTGGTAGCGGAGAGCGGGCGGGTCTCGGCGAGGAGAACGAGGTCGCCGATGCCGGCGCTGTTCTCTTCGTCGTGAGCCTTGATCTTCGTGTTGCGGCGAAG
>DASWAW010000072.1:0-1677 GCA_036390955.1 Arthrobacter sp. | reverse complement strand
TCTGCTCGCCAGGATCGAGCGGCTGCGCCACGCTCTGGCCGCGGAAGGGCTGTTCTCCGACGCCCGCAAGAAGCCCCTGCCCCTGCTCCCCCACCGGATCGGCCTGATCACCGGCCGCGACTCGGACGCCAAGAAGGACGTACTGCGCAACGCCGCCCTGCGCTGGCCCGCCGTCGAATTCGAAGTCCGTGAGGTGGCCGTCCAGGGTAACACCGCCGTCGCACAGATCATCGCCGCGCTGCGCGAACTGGACGCGCATCCCGAGGTGGACGTGATCGTCATTGCCCGCGGCGGCGGTGCCCTGGAGGATCTGCTGCCCTTCAGCAATGAGGAACTTATCCGGGCGGTTTCCGGCGCGTCCACCCCGGTGGTGAGTGCGATCGGCCATGAGGCGGACCGGCCGATCCTTGACGATGTCGCGGACCTTCGCGCCTCCACGCCGACCGACGCCGCCAAGCGGATCGTCCCCGACGTTGTGGAAGAACTCGCGCGCGTGCGTCATGCCCGGGACCAGCTCCGGCGCGGCGCCACCCGGCTGGTGGAACGGGAAACGGACCGGCTGGCCTCGCTGCGCTCCCGCCCCGTGCTGGCGTCCCCCGAGGTCATCGTCAGCATCCGGCATGACGACGTCGAACGGCTCAAGGGCCGCTCCCGGGCGGCCGTCACCACCGCCGTCGTCCGGGCCGCCGACCAGCTGGTGCATCTCAAGGCGCAGGTCCGGGCCCTCTCGCCGCAGAAGACCCTTGACCGGGGGTACGCGGTGGTGCAGCTCGCCGACGGCGGCCAGGGGCCCGGCACCCGCCGCGACGTGGTGCGGCACCCCGACCAGGCACCGGCGGGCACCCCCCTGACAGTCCGTGTGGCCGGGGGCAGGTTCACCGCGGAATCCACCGGCGGCCAGGAACCCGCCGAAGACTGATAGTCCACCCACCCGATCGATCCGTCCCGCGGGACACAGCAAGGAGCAGCACCCCATGGCAGCAGAAACAAAGCCCAATGCCGACATCGAGGGCCTGAGCTACGAGGAAGCCCGCGAGCAGCTCGTCGGCATCGTCACCCGGCTCGAAGCCGGCGGGGCGAGCCTCGAGGAATCGCTGGCGCTCTGGGAACGCGGCGAGGCGCTGGCCAAGCGCTGCGAACAGTGGCTGGAGGGTGCGCGCAAGCGCCTGGCCGCGGCCCGCGACCACGTCACCCAGGAAGGCTAGCTGTCCGGCGCCCGCCGGTCAGGAGGGCAGCCGGCGCCCGCCGGTCAGGAGGGCAGCCGGCGCCAGTCGGTCAGGAGCGCTCGACCAGTTCCCGTTCCAACGCGACGTCAAGGTCCGGAACCGGCCACCGCAGCTTGAGACCTTCCAGCGCGTCGAGCAGCAGCTGCTGGACGGCGATCCGGGCGTACCACTTCTTGTTGGCCGGGACCACATACCATGGGGCGAGTTCCGTGCCCGTCTTCTCAAACGCCTTCTGGTACGCATCCATGTAGTCGCTCCAGAACGCGCGTTCCTTCAGGTCGTTGCTGCTGTATTTCCAGAGCTTCGCAGGCTCATCCAGCCGCGCGAGCAGCCGCTGCTTCTGCTCGTCCCGGCTGATGTGGAGCATGACCTTGACGATCTTGGTGCCGGCGGACGTCTGCCTGGCCTCGAATTCGTTGATCGCGTTGTACCGGCGTTCGAGTTCCTTCGG
>DASWAW010000071.1:0-1766 GCA_036390955.1 Arthrobacter sp. | reverse complement strand
ATCGTGGCACTTGAAGCCGCTGTAAAGCAGTCCATCATCAAGGATTTCGCAACGTCCGAGGGCGACACCGGTTCGCCGGAGGTCCAGGTTGCAGTCCTGACTCAGCGGATCAAGGATCTCACTGAGCACATGAAGGTGCACAAGCACGATTACCACACCCAGCGCGGTCTGCTGGCCATGGTCGGTCGTCGCAAGCGCATGCTGACCTACCTCAAGAACACTGACATCACCCGCTACCGTGCGCTCATCGAGCGTCTCGGCCTGCGCCGCTAGTCAGCTTTAGGGGGCGGCCCCTTCCTCGACGGAAAGGGCCGCCCTTCTTCAAACAAAACTCAACAGGAGGATCAACCGCATCACGCATTCGCGGTCTTCGGTAGTGATCTCCGGGAACGGCTTCAAGGGATGAAGCCCAGGCCCGTGGGTCTCGATCGATGACCGGGTGCAGTGCAGGCCAGCCGACAGATGCTGGTCTGGGTTGATGCGGCTGGACTCCGTGAACCATGAAACGGAGGTGACTCTCTATGGAGGGTCCCGAAATCCAGTTCTCAGAAGCAGTCATTGACAATGGCCGTTTCGGCAAGCGTGTAATCCGCTTTGAAACCGGCCGCCTTGCCAAGCAGGCAGCCGGCGCAGCGATGGTCTACCTCGACGAAGAGACCGCGCTGCTGTCCGCCACCACCGCCGGCAAGCACCCGCGTGAAGGTTTCGACTTCTTCCCGCTGACCGTCGACGTCGAAGAGCGTATGTACGCCGCCGGCCGCATCCCGGGTTCGTTCTTCCGCCGTGAAGGCCGTCCCTCCACGGAGGCCATCCTGGCCTGCCGCCTGATGGACCGCCCGCTGCGCCCCGCCTTCGTCAAGGGCCTGCGCAACGAGGTCCAGATCGTCGTCACCGTGCTGTCCATCAACCCGGACGAGCTCTACGACGTGGTTGCGATCAACGCTTCCTCGATGTCCACCCAGCTCTCCGGCCTGCCGTTCTCCGGCCCGATCGGCGGCGTCCGCGTTGCCCTCGTCCAGGACGAGCACGGCCCGCAGTGGGTTGCGTTCCCGAAGCACTCCCAGCTTGAGAACGCCGTCTTCAACATGGTTGTTGCCGGCCGCGTCAAGAACGACGACGTCGCCATCATGATGGTTGAAGCCGAAGCCACCGACAACTCCTGGAACCTCATCAAGGAACAGGGCGCCACCGCCCCGACCGAAGAGGTCGTTTCGGAAGGCCTCGAGGCTGCCAAGCCGTTCATCAAGGCCCTCTGCGACGCCCAGTCGGACCTGGCGGCACGCGCCGCCAAGCCGACCGTCGAGTTCCCGGTCTTCCTGGACTACCAGGACGACGTCTACGCCGCTGTTGAGTCCGCTGCCGCTGAGAAGCTGGCCGCTGTCTTCCAGATCGCCGACAAGCAGGAACGCGACACCGCCTCCGACGAGCTCAAGGACGAGGTCACCTCTTCCCTGGCCGGCCAGTTCGAAGGCCGCGAGAAGGAGCTCTCCGCAGCCTTCCGCTCCGTCACCAAGCACGTTGTGCGCCAGCGCATCCTCACGGACCAGATCCGCATCGACGGCCGCGGCCTGACGGACATCCGCCAGCTCACCGCCGAGGTTGAGGTCCTGCCCCGCGTCCACGGCTCGGCCATCTTCGAACGCGGCGAGACCCAGATCATGGGTGTCACCACGCTGAACATGCTCAAGATGGAACAGCAGATCGACTCGCTGTCTCCCGTGACGCGCAAGCGCTACATGCACAACTACAACTTCCCGCCGTACTCC
>DASWAW010000070.1:0-35775 GCA_036390955.1 Arthrobacter sp. | reverse complement strand
AAATGCTCAGCAGGATCACGAACGCCAGCAGGGTCGCGGCGACAAATCCGAGGTGCTCAAACGCGCCGAACGGGTTGGCCTTGCCGATCAGCGACAGGTCCGGGGCCGCCCATTCGGAGAACTTCGGCGCCACAAGGGACCAGCCCGCCGGGTTGTGGGTCTTGCCGTCGAAGCTGGGACCGATGTGCAGGGTGAATTCCAGGATCACGGACAGGAGGGTCGAGGCAACGATGCCGATCAGGATCGCGCCCTTGACCTTGCGGACCACGAGGGCGATGGTCAGGATCAGGCCGAAGACAAAGACCAGGGTGGGCCAGCCCAGAAGCTTGCCGTCGAAGCCGAGTCCGACCGGAACGGTGGTGCCGGCGACGTCCGGGATGCGGCGAACGAAGCCCGCGTTGACGAGGCCGATCAGGGCGATGAACAGGCCGATGCCGACCACGATCGCGGTTTTCAGCCCGTCCGGGACCGCCTTGAACACGGCGGTCCGGAAGCCGGTGAGGACCAGGATCAGCATGGTGATGCCCGAGAGCATTACGAGGCCCATCATGTCCGGCCACGTCAGGCCGGGGTTGGTGGCCACCGTGACGGCGACGAAGGCGTTGACGCCGAGGCCCGTGGCCAGCGCGAAGGGGTGCTTGGCCCATGCGCCCATCAGGATGGTCAGGATGCCGGCCACAAAAGCGGTGACGGCGGCGACGGCGGGGAAGCCCAGGGTGGCGCCGGAGGAATCAGGGCCCGAGAGGATCAGCGGGTTCAGCACCACGATGTAGCTCATGGCGAAGAAGGTGGCGAAGCCACCGCGGATCTCGCGGGAGACGTTCGACCCCCGCTCGGTGATCTTGAAATACCGGTCGAGTGCAGAGCCCTGCTTGGGCATTAGATCTTGCATTAGTCCTCCGGGAGTGATGTGTGTTCTCTATCCTATTTGGCGCCCGAGGGCCAACCCCGCGTTTTCGCCTAGTCTGTAAGGAAGCCAACACTAGGAGCAGCTTCCCCATGCGCCTCATCCGACAGCTTCTGAGCGCCCTTCTGGGCGCCCTGATCCTCGCCGCAGCCCTGCTGGGCGCAGTTGCACCGGCCTCGGCCCACGATGCCGCGGAATCCACCAGCCCCGCCGCCGGCGCGACCGTGGCCATGCCGCCCGACACCGTCTCGGTCACGTTCAACCGGAACCCGCTGGCGCTGGGCTCCCAGATCGTGGTGGCCGACGCCGCGGGAACCAACTGGGCCGACGGCGCCGTGGAGATTGTGGACAACGTCGCCGCGCAAAAGCTCAAGTCCGGTGCCCCTGCCGGGCTCTACACGGTCACCTGGCGGGTGGCCAGCTCGGACGGCCACCCCATCGAGGGCAGCTTCACCTTCACCGCCGCCGCCGGGGCTGCCGGCTCGACGGCGGCTGCCGCGGTCCCCACGATGGGAACCGCCCAGCCCGGCACCACACCCGCGCCGTCACGGCCGGCCAGTTCAGCGGAACCGTTCCCGTGGAGCATCGTGATCTTCGTCGGAACGGCCGTCGGCATCCTGGTGGCCCTGGCCCTGATGGCGAAGAGCCGGCTCAAACCGGGCTCCGGCAACAACACCGAAAGCTGACCCGGACCAAAACGCGTGGCCACCTAGCCGGGCACCGCGCGGCCACCCACCCACCCGAGCAACGCGGGGTCACTTGGCGCCCATCCGGCGCCCCTTGATGGGCCGTAGCTGACCCCGCGTTGGGGCGTGGGCGACGGCGGGGAGCGCGTTGGGGCGTGGGCGACGGCGGGGAGCGCGACGGCGGGGCCGGGCGGCAGCGGCCGGTCAGGCCGGGGCGGCGAGGGCATAGCCCCCGGGGAGCGCGGCGGGAAAACCGTCCGGGTAGACCTTGGCGGAGATCGCCTGGCCCACCACCTTGGCCTGGCGCAGCACTTCCTTCGGCGTCGGCGTGATGAGTTCGCCCACGCCCACGAGGTACATCCCGAGGGCGTGCATGGCCGCCATCAGGTTGTGGCCCGCCGCCATGCCCAGCTGGGACAGCATCCGGCGCAACTGGCTGTGGGCGCAGCGGGTCAGGACAAGATGGTCCGCCAGGAGGAGGCCGCCCGGAGTGCGGACCGCCCACTGCTGGGTGGGTCCGCTGACGCCGGCGTCGAGGTGGTCCAGCTGCAGGGCCCGGATGTTGTTGCGGACATCCAGCTTGTGGCTGGCGGCGTAGTTCCGCAGATGCCGGAGGATCTCGTTGCGCTCCCGCAGGCTGCCGGCGTCGGCCGCGTCGCAGCGCTGCAGGGAGGACGTGTTGGCCGGACGGCCGGCGCCGAGGAGATCGAGGCCGTCCACAATGATGGAGTCCACGCCGCGCCGCTGCAGCTCGCTGGCCACCGCCAGCCCGGACAGACCGGTGCCGATGACAATGGCGGCGGTCCGTTCGATACCCCCGGACATTGGCATGCTCGACACGGCTGGGTCCCTCCTCGAATGGTCCAAGATGCGGGGCCGATGCCCCGGACGCGTTGCCGGCGCCGGATCCTGCCTCAACGCGGTACGGCAGGCACCGCGTTCTGAAACACGAGTCTCGGTTCAGTAACGCCTCGAAGACTACCTAACATTTCCTGCCTTGGATAGAGCGGCTGAAACATTGGCCGGTCCGCGGATTTCCGGGCTTTCCGGGCGGCACCGATGACCCGATGTGCTGTCATCCGGGGACGCCGGAAGCCGTGTAAACACTGGGTTAAACCTGGGCGACGTTCGTCCTTCGGGCCGCCCCGCCGCCTGCTTGCTTGTTCCCGGCAAACCGAGAATAGTGAGGAAAACCAGGGGTTCTTGCCCGCAGGTTCGGGGGCGCGTCGCCGCCGGACGCTGCACGGGGACACGTCTGGCAGAATAGCCGCAACAGCAGGCAAGAATCGCAAGGAGGCGGACCCCATGGGCCGAGAACAGGTTCATCCGGATCCGGCAGGGGAGGCCCGCGGCGGGTCCGCAGCTCCCCGGGGGATCGTCGTCGGCGTCGACGGTTCAGACCACAGCAAATGCGCCCTGGTGTGGGCGGCCCGCGAGGCCGAGCGCCGCCGTCGCCCCCTGCACATCGTGACCGCCTATTCCGTGCCGATCTTTGCGGCGTCGGGACTCGACGGCGGCTACGCCACGGTCGACGATTCGGTGATCCGCGAAGGCGCGGAGGCCATCCTGCAGCAGGCCGTGAACAAGGTCGCGGGGTATGACATCGACGTCGATGCCTCCGTCGAGAACGGCGACGCTTCCGGCGTCCTGCTGGAAATGTCCGAAACCGCCGAGCTGCTGGTCTTCGGCACCCGCGGCCGGGGCGGCTTTGTCGGCCGGCTGCTTGGCTCCGTCAGCAGCGCCCTGCCCGCGCACGCCAAATGCCCCACAGTCACCGTGCCCCTGATCTGCTCGGACCGGCTCGGCGAAACCACCGACGACAAGCACGTGCTCGCGGAGCTGGCGAAGTCCGGGCACGTCCCGGTCGAAAACGTCGTGGTGGTGGGGGTCGACGGCTCCGAACAGGCCCGCGTGGCGGTGTTGGAGGCCGCGGCCCAGGCTGAACGGCTCGCGGCGCGGCTGCGGGTGGTGTGCGCTGTCCCGCAGTACAACGGGTCGCTGGCATGGGTCCCGGCACCGATGGACCGGGAAGCGCTTTTCGCCGACATCAGGGTCCAGCTCGACGCCGGCACCGCCTGGATCAGGAGCCACTTTCCCCGCCTCACCGTGGAGAACCAGCTGGTCGACGGGTCGCCCGTGGACATCCTCGTCGAGGCCAGCCGGCACGTGGAACTGGTGGTCGTCGGCACCCGCGGCCGCGGCGGCTTCGCCGGGATGCTGCTCGGTTCCACCTCGGACGGCATCCTCCATCACGCCAAAGGCCCCGTCATGGTGGTCCCGGACCGGGACGATCCCCGGCTCGCGGACCGGGTGAACTTCGGACCCATCCTCGGGGAGTCGTAGCCCGGGCAGTCCGGCACCCGCACCAGCGTTGAAGGGAGGACCTGCAGGTGGAGCAACTTCCCGGACCCGTTGCGCCGCGGCAGGACCCCCGGCGCGGGACGGTGCTCGCACTGGCGCTGGTCGGCGCGGAGCTGCTGCCCGACGTCGGAGGCAAGGCGGCCAACCTCGGTGAACTGCTGCGGGCCGGGCTGCCGGTTCCGGCTGGTTTCTGCCTGACCACGGGCGCCTACCGGCGGGCCACCTCGCCCGCCGGACTCGACGCCGTCCATGCCGCACTGGCCGCGACCGCCCCGGATGACCTCCCGGAGCTCGCCCGGCTGGCCGCCGACGCCCGCCGTCGGGTCCTGGCCGCGGCGGTCCCCGCTGACATTGCCGACGCCGTCCGGGATGCCTACACGGCCCTGGGACCGGACGCCCCGGTGGCCGTGCGTTCGTCCGCGACCGCCGAGGACCTGCCGTTCGCCAGTTTCGCCGGCCAGCAGGACACCTTCCTGAACGTCGTGGGCCTCGACGCGGTCCTGGCTGCCGTCCGGCAGTGCTGGGCGTCGCTCTGGACGGACCGGGCCGTGAGCTACCGCGCCACCCATGGCATCAGCCCCTCGACGGTGTCGCTCGCCGTGGTGGTGCAGCGGATGGTGGACGCCGCCGTGGCCGGGGTCCTGTTCACCGCGAACCCGGTGACCGGGAGACGGCACGAAGCGGTCATCGACGCCAGCCCCGGGCTCGGCGAGGCGGTGGTCTCCGGCGCGGTCAATCCGGACCACTTCGTCGTCGACAGCGCCACGCAAACCGTTCTCGAGCGCCGGATCGGGAGCAAGGCGGTGGCGATCCGGCCGCTGCCGGGCGGCGGAACAACGCGGGTCGAGCTGACCGGCGCCGGGTCGCAGCCCTGCCTGGACGACGCCCAGCTGGCGGCGCTGGAGCTCCTGGGCCGCCGCGCTGAGGTGCACTTCGGCGCTCCGCAGGACCTCGAATGGGCCATCGGCGGCGGCGCGGACGTGTGGCTCACACAGTCGCGGCCGATCACCACCCTCTACCCGCTGCCGGAGCGGCGGCGGGTCCGGGACGGGACCCGGGTTTACCTGTGTTTCAGCTTGGCCCAGGGCCTGACCCGCCCGCTGACCCCGATGGGACTGTCAGCGTTCCGTCTGATTGCCTCGTCCGTGGCGCGCGCGGCGCAGTTCGACGTCCCCGAGCCGCACGACGGGCCGTCGCCGTATGTCCAGGCCGGCCAGCGGCTGTTTTTCGATCTCACCCCGGTGGTGCGCAGCGCCGTTGGGCGGGCGATCGTGCCCCGGGTGTTCGACGTGATGGAGGCCCGCTCCGCGGCAGTGCTCCGCCGGCTGTTCGCGGACCCCCGCTTTTCCGTCACCAGCAGGTCCCCGTGGCGGGTGCTTCGGCACGTCGGCCCGGTGGCAGCCCGGGCCAGGGTCCCGGAGTCGCTGCTGCGCGCCCTGTTCCGGCCCGAGGCAGCGCTGCGCCGGGCGGAACGATTCGGCGAGCAGTTCAGGGCTGCCCTGGTGGTGCCGGCCGGTTCCACTCCGGTGCAGCGGCTGGACCACGCCGAACGCATCCTGGGACAGGAGCTCTTCCCGGTGGTGCCCAACATCCTGCCGCTGCCCGCCCTGGGCTTTGCCCTGCTGGCAGCCGCCGGCAGGCTGCTGGGACCCGACGGCGGCCCGGGATCGCTGCAGCCGGTCCTGCGGGGGCTGCCCAACAACGTGACCACCGAAATGGACCTGGCACTCTGGCAGCTCGCCGCCGTCATCCGGGCCGACGCCGGCTCCGCGGCGGTGTTCGAGGGTGCCGCGTTCGCTGAAACAGGGGTGCCGGAACTGGCCCGCCGCTACCGGGCCCGTGAGCTTCCCGCCGTCGTGCAGTCGGGGCTGGCCGACTTCCTCAGCCGCTACGGTCACCGGGCTGTGGCGGAAATCGATGTGGGGATGCCACGCTGGTCCGACGATCCGGCCCATATCCTCGGAGTGCTGGCCAACTACCTGCGGCTGGATGACCCCGGGCAGGCCCCGGACCGGCAGTTCAGCAGGGCGGCGCGGGACGCCGAGGCACAGATGGAGCGGCTGGCCGCCGCCGCGGCTGAGCGGAGCAGGCTGCGGGCGGCGCTGGTGCGGGCGGCACTGAAACGCACCCGGATGTTCGCCGGGCTGCGGGAACTGCCGAAGTACCACATCGTCGAGGCCCTGGCCGTGGTGCGCAGGCAACTCCAGGCGGTCGGGACGGAACTGGCCGCCGCCGGCCGCGTCGCTGAAGCGGACGACGTGTTCTTCCTCGACCTGGTCGAGACCCGTGAAGGCCTGGCCGGGAAACCTCTGCACGGTGTTGTGGCGCAGCGCCGCGATGCCTATGCCCAGGAACTGGGCCGCCGGCGCATCCCGCGGGTGCTGCTCTCGGACGGGACGGAACCGGAAGCGCAGCAGGACGGCGCTGCCGGGGCGGGGGCCGCACCCCCGGGCATTCTGACCGGCACGCCCGCTTCGGCCGGCACGGTTACCGCCGCGGCCCGCGTCATCCTGGAGCCGCAGGGTGCGCATCTGGAGCCCGGCGAGATCCTCGTGGCACCCTCCACCGATCCGGGCTGGACGCCGTTGTTCCTAACCGCCGGCGGCCTCGTGATGGAAATGGGCGGCCCCAACTCCCATGGCGCCGTCGTTGCCCGCGAGTACGGGATTCCCGCGGTGGTCGGGGTCCAGGACGCCACCTCGCTGATCGTCACCGGGCGCAGCGTCACGGTCGACGGCGCCGCCGGCACCGTGGTGCCCGGCGCCCCGCCGGAGGGCCCGTAACTGCCGTGGGGTCATGAGCGACGCGCAGGGTGTCCCGCCGCCGGTGAGCGACAAAGCCCAGCGGGACGACCAGTCGGAAACCCGGCCGGAGGTGTCCGGCCCGGCGGAGCCGGGCCCCGACGACCCCTGGCTCCCCGGCTGGCTGGTCCGCCGGCCCCTCACCGCCGGCTGGGCCTGGACAGGATTCTGGGCGGTCCTGATCGTCGCGGACGACTTCTTCGACTTCGCGGGCTGGTCCTGGTACGTGATGGTCGGGATGGCCGCCCTGCCCACGCTGCTGGCGACCATCGCCCTGCTGCAGGCCACGCCGCGCCGATATCTTAAGCCGCGGAAAGACTCCGTGCTGGGGCACTTCTTCGTCCGCTTTCTCGCCCTCACCGCGGCCTTCCTCGTCTGGGGTGTCTCGGTGGTCATGAGCGCCTCGATCTCCACCACCATCCAGTCCCTCGTTGGAGCCTCCGAGCGTGAGGTCACGGCCCTGGGGTTCAATCTCCTCCTGGCTGCGGTGCCCCTCGTGGTGTCCGTGCTCTGGCTCGCTTTTATCATTCGCTGCGGGTGGTTCCTCCGCCGGCTCCGCGGCTGGAGGCAGGAGCCCGCACCGGGCCGGCTGCCCAGGAAGTTCCTGCGCGGGAGGCCACGGCTCCGGCGCGTCGTCGTGGGGCTGGCCCACCCGGGGTTGTTGCTCGTTGCCGGGCTCGGGACCTCGGTCCTCGCGCTCCTGCTCGGGGCGGTTGAGCTGACGCTGAACGTTTTCGCCTAGCCGGGAGACCGGCCACGCCCGCGGCGGCAGCCCGCCCGGAACCAGCCCCGGACCAATCTGCCGGCGAGAGGTGAAACAGGCCGATCCCGGGCGTACTGTTGAAACATGAGCTGCAAGGATGGAGCGCGGTCACAATGACGCGCAAATGGCTGCGTTGGATCCCCGCCGTGGCGGTGCCCGCCGTGATAGCGGCCGGCGTGCTGTCCGGATCTGTTCCCGCCAGCGCCGGAGACCCGCTGCCGGAAAAGACTCCGCAGCAGGTCCTGCTGCTGATTGCCCAGCACGGCGCGACATCACTGTCCGGGACGCTGGAACAAAGCTCCGAGATCGGCCTGCCGGACCTTCCGAAGTCCGCGTCCGGCACGGGGTCCCCGGAGACCGCCTGGCTGGAACTGCTCACCGGACCCCACACTGCCCGCGTCTACCTTGACGGGCCCGGGAAGGCCCGGGTGCAGGTCATGGACAAGATGGCGGAGCGGGATGCGGTCAGCAACGGCACCGACCTCTGGCTCTACAACTCCAAAGACAACACGGCCGCCCACGCCCAGCTTCCCGCCGACGCTGCCGGCCGCCACTCGGACCGCCCCGGAACGACGACCCCCGAGGAGCTCGCTGACAAGCTGCTCGCCAAACTCGACACGAGCACCGAAGTCACCGTCGGACCGGATACCCAGGTGGCCGGACGGGCAGCCTACAACCTCGTGCTCACCCCGAAATCGGACGCCACGCTCCTGGGTTCCATCGCCATTGCCGTCGACGGCGAAAGCGGACTGCCGCTCGGCGTCGAACTGAAGGCCCGGGGACAGTCCGAGCCGGCGTTCAGCGTCGCCTATACGAGCCTCAAGCTTGAGGCCCCGGATTCCTCCCTCTTCAACTTCACTCCGCCGCCCGGGGCCACCGTGAAGGAAATCCCGCTGCCGGACCACAAAACCGACGCCGCACAGCCGTCGGACTCCGCCGCGAAGGCCGCGAAGCGGCCCACCGTCACCGGAACCGGCTGGGAATCGGTGCTCGAATTCCCTGCCGGGGCCATAGCGCTTCCGGACCAGGCCTCGTCCCAGACCACGGCACCGGACCCCGCAACCGCCAACCCGCTGCAGCCTGGCACCGCCGGCCCCGGCGGAACCCGGTCCGGCGCCGCCGCGCTGCTCGAGCAGGCCGCGGTAGCGGTCCCGGGCGGGAAGCTTGTGTCCACGTCCCTGGTGAACGTGCTCATCCTCGACGACGGGCGTATCCTCGCCGGTTCCGTGCCGTTGGAGCGGCTGCAGGCCGCCGCCACGCCGCGGTGACCGCCCGGTGACCGCCGCGTGACCGCCGTCGGGCCGGCGGCGGAACTCAGCATCGAGACCTCCGGTCTCAGTAAGCGCTTCGGACACCAGCTGGCCGTCGACGGCGTCGACTTGGCCGTGCCGAAAGGTTCGGTCTTCGGCTTCCTGGGCCCCAACGGCTCAGGCAAGACCACCACGATCCGGCTCATGCTCGGACTTGCCGCCGCCACCAGCGGATCCGTCCGGCTCCTGGGCCAGGAGATGCCGCGGCAGCTGCACGAGGTGCTGCCCCGCGTCGGCGCCCTGGTTGAGGGGCCGGCCTTCTACCCTTTCCTCTCCGGCGCGGCCAACCTGCACCGCTTCGACGCCGCGGACCCCCACGTGCCCGCCGCCACGCGCAGAGCCCGGGTCCAGTCGGCGCTGGAGCGGGTGGGGCTGATGCATGCCGCGGACAAGAAAGTCCGGGCCTATTCGCTCGGCATGAAGCAGCGGCTGGGCATCGCCAACGCCCTGCTGGCCCCCCGCGAACTCCTGGTCCTGGACGAGCCGACCAACGGACTCGATCCGCAGGGCACCCGGGAGGTCCGCAGCCTGGTGCGCTCGCTCGCGGCCGACGGCGCGACGGTGTTCGTCTCCAGCCACCTGCTGGCCGAGGTGGAACAGATCTGCACGCACGCGGCCATCATGAGCGCGGGCCGGCTGGTGGCGCAGGGGACCCTGGCGGAACTCCGGCAGGCAGGGCAGGCCCGGATCCGGGTGCTGACGCCGGACGCCGGGACCGCGGCCGGGGTTCTTGCCCGGCTGGGCCTGAGCCCCGAGGTGGACGGCGCGTCCACCGCCGCGGCGTCCGGCAGCAGGGATTCCAGCAGTGCCGGTGAAGTGCTCTACGCGCCGCTTCCCGCGACGGCGGGCGCCGGGGCCGTCGCACCGGAGGTGGTGGTGGCCGCCCTGGTGGCGGCCGGCGTCCGGGTCCGGGGCTTCGCGACGGAACAGGTCAGCCTGGAAGAGCGCTTTGTGGCACTGACGGGGGAGGGCTTCGATGTTGTCCAGTGAGCAATCCGGCCCGAGTGACGGGTCCGTTGCCGGTGACCGCCCCGGCTCCCGCCCCGGTTCCGGCCCGGCCGGCGGTCGCGCTGGCACCCCCGCCGCGACAGGCACCACCGCCGCGGACTCCACCGCCGCGGACTCCATGCGGCCGGGCCGGTGGGGGCGCGGACTGCTCTCGTCCGAACTCGGCGTACTCTTCCGCCGCCGTAGGACCTGGGCCATGCTGTGTGCGCTGGCCGCCATTCCGATCCTCATCGCCGTGGCGGTCCGGTTGTCCTCCGCGGTGCCGGCCGGCCGGGGTCCGGCGTTCCTGGACCGGATCTCGCAGAACGGTTTGTTCGTAGGTGTGACGGCCATGCTGGTCTCGGTGCCGCTGTTCCTGCCGCTGACCGTGGGCGTGGTGGCGGGGGATACCGTGGCCGGCGAGGCCGGGCTGGGAACCCTGCGATACCTGCTCGTGGCGCCGGCAGGCCGGGTCCGGCTGCTGCTGGTGAAATACGCGGGGGCGGTGGCATTCGCGGTCACGGCGCCGCTCGTGGTGGCGCTGGTCGGGGCTGCGATCGGTGCGGCCCTTTTCCCGGTGGGGCCGGTCACGCTGCTCTCGGGGGACTCGATCGGCGCGGCCGAGGCATTGCTGCGGCTGCTGCTGATCGCCGCGTACCTTGCCGTTTCGCTGATGGGCCTGTCGGCGATCGGGCTCTTTATGTCCACACTCACGGACGTGCCCGTGGGCGCCATGGCGTCCACAGTGGTGCTCTCGGTGGTCTCGCAGGTGCTCGACGCGCTGCCGCAGCTGGAATGGCTGCATCCGTGGCTGTTCAGCCACTACTGGCTGGACTTCGCGGACCTGCTCCGCCAGCCCGTCGCCTGGGATTCGTTCCTCACAAACTCGCTCCTGCAGGGCGGTTACGTCGCAGTTTTCGGTGCTCTTGCCTACGGCAGGTTCATCACGAAGGACGTGCTTGCCTGACGCGGTGCCTGGCCCGGACGCTCAGTAGCGGGCGACCACCGGGTACAGCTGCATTCCGGACATGGCGGCGACGTCGGTCACGGTAATCCCGGCTTCGGGATTCAGCGCCTGGACCACGCGTCCGCCGCCGAGGTAGATCGCCACATGGTAGAAACCCGGTGCCGAGCCCCAGACCAGCAGGTCGCCTGGCTGGGCCTGCGAGAGCGGGACATGCACGGGAGCCTGGGCGAACTGCTGGGACGCGGTGCGGGGCAGGTACTTGCCGGCTGCGGCGAACGCGTTCTGGACCAGGCCGGAGCAGTCGAACCCCTGCGCCCCCGTCCCGCCGTACTGGTAGAAATAGGGCGCACCGACTTTGCCGAGGGCCACCGAGATTGCTGTCTGGTTTGAGCCGCCAGGGGCAGGGGCAGGGGCCGGTACAGGCACCGGCGCAGGAGCGGGTGCTGGAGCCGGTGCGGGTGCTGGAGCCGGTGCGGGTGCTGGAGCCGGTTCGGCCGGAGCCGGGGCGGCAGGGTTGGGAACAGGCGCCACGGGCGCGGGAGCCGGTGCGGCCGGTGCCGCCGGACCCTGGTTTGCCGGGGCAGCGCTGCCCGGAGCGGGGTTGCCCGCGTTGGGCTGCGGGGCTGGGCTCTGGCCGGGATCCTGCACGGCAGCCGCCGTCACTGCGGCCAGCCGGTCCTGCTGGCGCTGGCGGTCCAGGGCGTCCACGCGGGCTGATTCCAACGCCACGGTGGTGTTCCTGAGGTTTGCGAGCTGGTCCACCAGCACGGTCCGCTGGGCCGTGGCCTCGGACACAGCCTTCCGCTGGGCATCGCTGGCACGCTCGGCGTCGAGCTTGCGCGTCTCCGCCGTCCGCGCGGCCTCGTCGGCGGCGCGGTTGGCGTCGGCGGCGGAAGCGGTCAGCGATTCGGCGGCAACCTTGGCGGTTTCCGCCGACTGGAAGGCCCTGCTGCGGCCGGCGGTCACGGCCTCCAGCGTGGCGGCTTGTTCCAGGACGTTGCCGTTCCCGCCGGCGAGGCTGCTGAGGGCGGGATTCAGTCCGCCGTTGCGGTACAGGTCGCCGGCGAGGTGGCCGATCTGCTTGCGCATCTTTTGCTCCTCCGCCCCGGCGGCCGAAGCCTTGGCAGCGGCAACCGCGGCGGCGTCGCGCCGGGTCTGGAGCTCAACGAGGGCTTCGCCGTACGCGTTGTTGGCCTGCAAGGAGACTGCGAGACTGGCCTCCTGGGCTGTGGAAGCATCCGCCAGGAGGCGGTCGATTGCTGTGACCTGCTCCGCCGTCGCGCTTTCGCTGGTCTTGGCAGCGGCAATATCCTCAGGCGAGGGAATTTCCGGTGACGCGGGGACCTGAAAGACCATCGGTAGCGGGTCCGCGTGCGCAGGCAGGGCCAGCGTTCCCAGGAAGACGACGGCGGCGCACAGCGCGGCCGTCTTTCGGCCGGAACCGGTCCAAGTCATGGGCAAACCTCGCTGCAGTGTCGGGCTGGAGCGGGAAAGCGTGGATTCCGGCGCGTGGAAACGCGCGGCTGATCCCCAGCACGGTCGAGGCTACGTGCCAATGGTCACTTTGGCAACACTGGTCACATCAATAACATAAACAACAACTATGTCATTTGGTCACATTCCGGCGGGGCGTGTCGCCCCCAGAGCCAGCCGCATCGTGCTCAGGCGTGCTGGTGCGATTCGTGCTCCGCGTGGGAGAGCGGTTCCAGCTGGAAGGTGCAGTGCTCAGTGTCGAAGTGCGAACCGAGGCAGCTGACGAGCTTGTCCAGGACCTGGTCGGCGCCGCGGGCGCCCAGGGCCGCATCCTCCACCACCACGTGGGCGGAAAACACGGGCACGCCGGAGGTGATGGTCCAGATATGGATGTCGTGCACGGACACCACACCCTCCACGGCCAGGATGTGCTCGCGGATCAGCTGCACTTCCACCCCCTTCGGGGTCGCTTCGAGCAGCACATCCACAACATCGCGGAGCAGGTGCCAGGCCCGCGGCAGGATCATCAGCGCAATCACGATCGAGGCGATGGTGTCCGCCGTCTGGAAGCCCGTGACCATGATGACCACGGCGGCGGCGATCACGGCGAAGGAGCCGAGCAGGTCGCCCAGGACCTCGAGGTAGGCGCCGCGCACGTTGAGGCTTTCCTTCTGGGCGCCGCGGAGGATCAGCAGGGAGACGAGGTTGGCCACCGCGCCGAGGACGGCCGCGTAGAGCATCACGTCGGTCTGCACCGCGGGGGCGGAGCCCAGCCGGCGGATGGCCTCCGTGAAGATGACCACCGAAATGACGATCAGGACCAGGGCGTTGGCCAGGGCAGCCAGCACCTCCGCGCGCTGGTAGCCGTAGGTGCGCTGGTCGCTCGCCGGCCGGGCGGCGATCCAGGCCGCGAGCAGCGCGATGAAGACTCCCGCCGCATCGGAGAGCATGTGGCCGGCGTCGGCCAGCAGTGCCAGGGACCCGGACACCAGCGCGCCGATGATCTGGATCAGCACGACGGCGAGAGTGATGGCCAGGACCGCGACCAGGCGCTTCCGGTGCTTGGCCGTGGCGGTGATGCCGAGAGAGTGGCTGTGGTCGTGTCCCATGCCTACAAGGCTAGCCCCAGCCGAGCTCATGCAGGCGGTCGTCACTGATGCCGAAGTGGTGCGCGATCTCGTGGACCACGGTGATCGTCACTTCCTCGATCACGTCCTCGCGTGATTCGCAGATGTCCAGGATGGGCTGGCGGTAGATGGTGATGCGGTCCGGCAGCGAGCCGGCGTCCCACCAGGAGTCCCGCTCGGTCAGCGGCACGCCCTCGTAGAGGCCCAGCAGAACGGTGTCGGGGTCCTCTCCGGGCTGCGGCGTGTAGTCGTCGTCGATGAAGATGGCCACGTTGTTCATGGTCTTGGCGAGTTCCGGCGGGATCCGGTCGAGGGCGTCGTGCACCGCTGCCTCGAAGTCGTTTTCGGACATCCGGAACGGGCCGTGTCCGTGGCCCGGACCGTCCCCGCCGTCGTCCGGGCGGTCCGGGCCGTTCGGAATGATTGGCAGGCCGGGCGGTAGGGAGGCGGGCATAGCTGAAACTCTAGCGCCGAATCACCGGGACCGGCGCCGGGTCAGGCCCACGCCCACCAGGCAGATGGCGCCGCCGACCAGGCCCCAGACGGTGGGGATCTCGCCGAGCACCAGCCAGGAGATCAGGATCGTGGTGCCGGGCACCAGATACGTGGTGGCGGCGAGCCGGCCGGCATCGATCAGGGACAGCGCATAGGCCCAGGTGGTGAACGCGATCGCGGTGGGGAAAATGCCGAGGTAGACGAGGCCCAGGGTGGCGGGCAGCGGGGCCGCCTGCAGTTCGGAGATCAGATGGCCGCTGAAGGGCAGGCAGCAGATGGCGCCGACCATGATGCCGAACCAGGTGGCCTGGGCGGCGGGGAACTTCCGCAGCACCGGCTTCTGCACGATCACACTCACCGCGGCGAGGGCTGCGGCCAGCAGGCACAGCAGCACCCCGGCCACATCCGCCGTCGACCGCTGGCCGGAACCAAGGGCGATGACCGCGACCCCGCCGAATGCGACGAGGCTGCCGATGATCAGCCAGCGCGGGAAGCCCTCCTTGAGGATCACTCCGGCCATGATGGCTACCAGGATCGGGTTGACGTTGATCAGCAAGGCGGCCGTGCCGGCATCGAGGAGGTGCTCCGCGGCGTTCAGAGCCACGTTGTAGCCGCCGAACCACATGACGCCGTAGGCCAGGATGGGCCACCATTCGCGGCCCCGGGGGAGGTTGCGGGTCTTCAGGAGCTGGGGCAGCACCACCAGGCCCAGCACGACGGCGGCAATCGCCAGCCGGCCCAGGGTCAGGGAGCCGGGGGAGAAGCTGGGTCCGACGGCCCGGATGCCCACAAAGGCGGACGCCCACAGGACCACGGTGACCACCACGGCGGCGACGCCAAGTCTGCTGATCTGGCCCGGCTGCAGGGGCTGTTTTGCCGGCTGTCGTCCGGGCTGGGGGGCGGGCGCGGGCGGCGGCACGTCGTGGGTGCCGTCCGGATGCGTGCTGTCCGGTTGGGGGGAGCCTGTCGGGGCGGTTGTGGCCATGCTGCCAATCTAGTCCGTGCAGCCTCCCGGGGACTGGCGGAAATCGGCCACGTCTAGTCGAGTTCCTGCCAAGGGCGGTGTGTCCGCCCCGGGGGGCTCACCGGAGCGGGCGGGCGGCGGCCTGGATGGCCGCGGCGACCTCGTCGAGGGCGGCGGACCCGTGCCGCCGTTGCTGCCAGTGGAGCGGCACATCCACGAAAGCTGCGGGGTCCAGGGAGACCAGCGTCTGGCGCTTCAGCTCCTCGGAGACCTCAATTTCCGGGAGCAGCCCCCAGCCCATCCCCCACCGGATGGCTTCGCCGAACTCGTGGGCGGCCGGGACATAATGCCGGGGCGGCTGCAGTGCCTTGCGGCTGACGCCGCGCAGGTACCGGTCCTGCAGGTCGTCCTTGTGGTCGAAGACGATGACCGGCGCGGGGCCGAGCGATGCCGCCGTCGCCCCTCCGGGAAACCACCGCGCGGCGAAGTCCGGAGTGCAGACCGGCAGGTAGCGCATGACACCCAGCCGCCGGGACGAACAGCCCGGCGCGGCCTTGGCCGTGGTGGTGATGG
The DNA here is from genome assembly GCA_036390955.1 of Arthrobacter sp. Taxonomy (GTDB): domain Bacteria; phylum Actinomycetota; class Actinomycetes; order Actinomycetales; family Micrococcaceae; genus Arthrobacter. The sequence continues at coordinate 20,361 of DASWAW010000070.1, read as the reverse complement.
CGGCGGCAGCCGCGCCGCTGCGGAGCAGCTCCAGCGAGTAGTCCTGGTCCTCGCGCAGAATCTCCAGCTGGACCTTTCCCGCCACTGCGGCCAGCCCGGGCAACGCCCAGGTGTGCAGGGAATCGCTGTTGATGACCAGGGTCAGCCGGACGCTGGATGGCTGTGTGCCCGGCTGGAGTTCTTCGGCCAGATCGGCGGAGAGCATGTCCAGCTGCCGGGCGTAGCGCACCACCGCGTGGCCGGACGCGGTGAGTTCGACGGGGCGGGTCCGTTTCAGCACCGGCCGGCCGACGGCGACCTCGAGGGCGCGGACCCGCTGGCTCACCGCGGACGCCGTGACCAAGAGGTGGCTCGCGGCGGCCTCGAAACTGCCGTGCGCCACAATGGCGGCAAGGGTCCTGGCCTGGTCCGGATGGATGTCGATCATTAGCTCATCTTATGTTAGCCAAGAAATATTAACTGGTTTCATGTTCTTGCAGCCTCTAGCGTGAAGCCTGTGATCCTTTCTCTCGTCTCGGGCCTGGCAAGCGGGCTGTCCCTCATCGTCGCCATCGGCGCCCAGAACGCTTTCGTGCTCCGTCAGGGTGTCCAGCGCGCGCACGTCCTGCTGGTTGTTGCCGTCTGCGCCCTGTCCGATCTCGTGTTGATTGTGCTCGGGGTGGCAGGGGTGGGCGTCCTCATTGAACGGGCGCCCGGGGTTCTCGACGTGGTGCGCTGGGCGGGGGCCGCCTTCCTCCTGGCCTACGGCGGGATGGCTGCCATGCGGGCCATCCGCGGAACGCAGTCGGCCCAGCCGGCGGCCGGGCAGAAAGGGACCTGGGCAGCCGCGCTGGGGACCTGCCTTGCGCTGACCTGGCTCAATCCGCACGTCTACCTGGACACCGTCCTGCTGCTGGGCTCGCTGGCCGGAACCCACGGGCCGGACGGACGGTGGTGGTTTGCCGCCGGCGCGGGTCTGGGAAGTATCGCGTGGTTCGCCGCGCTCGGTGCCGGTGCCAGGTTCCTCGCGCCGGTGTTCGCCCGGCCGGGCAGCTGGCGTGTGCTCGACGGCGGCATCGCATTGGTCATGGTCACCCTGGCTGTCATGCTCGTAACCTGAGCTTCTAAGCCGTCCCGCAGCGCACCCCCACAACTTCTTCAAGACATCTTCCCGAAGGAAAGCCCATGTACGTTCCCTCGCATTTCGCCGCCGACCAGGGCGCCATTACCGAGCTGCTCTCCAACCCCGGGGCGGCCAACCTGGTGACCTCGACCGAGCGCGGACTGCTCGCGACGCTGCTGCCGTTCGTCTACGACCCGGAGGCGGGCGGTCACGGCGCGCTGTTGGGCCATGTGGCCCGCAACAACGACCAGTGGAGGCTGCCCGCGCTGGGTGAATCCCTGGTCATCATCCGGCGGTCCGATGCGTACATATCCCCGTCCTGGTACCCGTCCAAGGCCGAACACGGCCGGGTTGTCCCCACCTGGAACTACACCACCGCGCATGTCTACGGCCGGCTCGTCATCCATGATGACCCTGCCTGGGTGGAAGACCTGGTCCGCCGGCTGACCACAATGCATGAAGCGGGATCGGAGCGGCCCTGGACGGTGGACGATGCGCCCGCCCGCTACATTGCCGGCCAGCTCCGGGCGATTGTCGGCGTCGAGCTTGTCATCACCAGGGTCGAGGCGAAGCGGAAGCTGAGCCAGAACCGGCCGGCGGCCGACATCGAGGGAGTCATCACCGGATTGCGGGCCAAGGGCGACCTGGAATCGGCTGCCGACGTCGAACGGGCGCAACCGGACCCGGACCCGGGGAATTGAGGCGCCCCGGCGGCGGCGGCCGCCGATTTTGGATAATCCGGGGGTCTGCCCTTATAGTTTTATAGTCCAGTTCGGAGCAACCCGAAAGGACAAAAACGAAAGGCTTCGGCCCTTAATTTTTGTCTTCGTTTCAATGGGTTTATACCGAATGGCGTTCTGGCCCCCATCGTCTAGCGGCCTAGGACACCGCCCTTTCACGGCGGCGGCACGGGTTCGAATCCCGTTGGGGGTACGCAAGGAACTGGTCCAACCGGATGTGAAAGTCTGGTAGGCTAAAGGCCTTGAAAAATTGCGGTAGCGATACTGCAGAGAAGCAAGAAAATAGCAAGGCCCTGTAGCGCAGTTGGTTAGCGCGCCGCCCTGTCACGGCGGAGGTCGCGGGTTCAAGTCCCGTCAGGGTCGCTCTGATTGCCAGAAGAAATTCCGGCTCTCAAGGTGACATGTCACCTAGGCTCTGTAGCTCAGTTGGTAGAGCGTTCGACTGAAAATCGAAAGGTCACCGGATCGACGCCGGTCGGAGCCACCAGCTAGAACCCCGCAGTTCCCAGTGTTTACACGGGAACTGCGGGGTTTTTTCGTTGCTTGATTATGCCAAAGCGTGAGCCGGAGTCAGGTCGAATCTGCCGAGTTCAGGTGCAGCTCCGAAACGTCAGCCAGTGAGCTCGCCCGTCAGTGTTCTCGCGCCGTGTCAGCATGGTGGCTGAGATCGGTCAGGGCTGGAACCTGTACCCGATGCCCGTCTCGGTCATGAGGTGGCGGGGGTTGCCGGGTTCTGGTTCAAGTTTGCGGCGGAGCTGGGCCATGTAGACGCGCAGGTAGTTGGCCTCCTTGGCGTACGCGGGACCCCAGATTTCGGTGAGGAGCTGTTGCTGGGTGATGAGTTTTTCGGGGTTGCGGACCAGGAGTTCGAGGATGCCCCATTCCGTGGGGGTCAGCCGGATGTGCTGTCCATTGCGGGTGACGCGTCTCATGGCCAGGTCGACGGTGAAGGAGGCTGTGGTCACGACTGGTGCTTCGTCGGCTTGGATGCTCCGGCGCTGGACGGCCCGGAGCCGGGCCAGGAGTTCGTCCAGTCCGAAGGGTTTGGTGACGTAGTCGTCGGCTCCGGCGTCTAGGGCCTTGACCTTGTCGTCGGAGCCGTGCCGGGCAGAGAGGACCAGGATCGGGACGCGGCTCCATTGGCGGACGCGTTTGATCACCGAGGTTCCGTCCATGTCAGGCAGGCCGAGGTCCAGGACGACGACGTCGAAGGGCTGTTTGGCCGCTGATCGAAGGGCGGATTCGCCGTCGGGGGCCGTCATGACGGTGTATCCGTGAGCGTGGAGGGTGATTTTCAGGGTTTTAAGGATATGGGGGTCGTCGTCGACAACGAGGACGTCGTTCACAGCGTGCCCTCCATTGAGGAGGCGGGTTGCGGGTGCTGTCGCCGCAGGAGCGCTGATTGCGCCTCCAGGGGGGCCTGGGCGGCATGATGGTCGAACGACGTGCCCTCGGAAAGCGGCAGTCGGATCACCATGGTCAGTCCGCCCCCCGGTGTCTCTTCCGCGGTCAGCGTTCCTCCCATGGCCTCGGTGAAGCCCTTGGCCACGGCCAGGCCGAGTCCGACGCCGGTGGCCTGCGGGACGTCATCCAGGCGCTGGAATGGCTGGAACATCCGGACAACGCTTCCTGCCGGGACGCCTTGGCCGTGGTCGATGATGCGCAGTTCTCCCGCGGGACGCCCGCCCAGCGTTGCGTGGCTGAGGCCGCCTGCCGCTCCAACGAGAATGACGTCGGAGTCGGGCGCGTATTTGATGGCGTTCTCCACGATGTTGGCGATGACGCGTTCGAGCATTCCGGCGTCGGCGTCGACTTCGGGCATATTTCCCGGCAGGTCCACACGCACCCTGCCGGCGGGGGTTCCGTACAGGGCGGCCGGGATCACTTCGTACCAGCGCACCGGTTTGATGAGTGGGTTGACCGAATCGGAGGCGATCCGGGACATGTCCAGCAGGTTGCCGACGAGCGCGTCCAGCCGGTCGGAGCATTCGTCGATGGTTGCGAGCAGCTCCTGTTCCTCCTCGTGGGTGTACTGGATGTCGTGCTGTCTGAGGCCTCCGACGGCGAGTTTGATGCCGGCCAGCGGTGTACGCAGGTCGTGGGAGACGGCACGGAGAATGGAGGTGCGCATGGTGTTGCTTTCGGCGAGCCGCACGACTTCGCGGCGGCTGGCCGCCAGTTGCTGGCGTTCCAGCTGCGCGGCCAGATGCATCCCGAATGCGCCCAGTAGCCGTCGGTCCCGGGCCGGAAGGGTCCGGCCGGAGAGAACGAGCCGGGTTGTCGGATCGATCTGCTCGATGTTTTCCGCGCCCTCCGCCGCTGGGGGAGGGACCGTGCCGGCCTCCGCGACCAGCCGCCAGCCGGCATTCGCCGCCGACCCTGTTCCGGTGTCGCCGGTGGAGGTGTAGAGAGCCGCGCCGCTGACCTGGAACACGTCCAGGGCCTGTTCGAGGAGTCCTTTCAGGGTATCCTCGGCACGGGCTGCGCCGCGGGTGAGGTCTCCCAGGGTGGCGGCTTCCGCTTGGGCGCGGGCGGCTTCTTTGGACCGGCGGGCGGAGAGGTCGACGACGACGGCGACAGCCGCCGAGACGCCCACGAAGACCAGGAGGGCGAGGATGTTCTGCGGGTCGCTGATGGTCAGGGTGCCGACCGGGGGTGTGGAGAAGTAGTTGACCAGGAGGCTGCTCCAGAGGGCGGCAAGGATGGCCGGCCACAGCCCGCCGACGAGGGCGACCGCGACGGACCCGGCCAGCTGGACGAGTGCTGCGGTGGCGACGTTCCGTTCCGGGTTCAGGGAGAGCAGCAGCTGCAGCAGTACCGGGAGTACTCCAGCCAGGATGAAGCCGGCGCTGACACGGATGCGTCCGAGGTCCCGTTGCCGGCGCGGGCCGGTGCCGCGGCCGCCGAGGGGGTGGGAGACCATGTGGACGTCGATGTCCCCGGAGTCGCGGACAACCCTGTTCCCGGTGCCTCCGCCGAGGAGTGCGCCGAAGAGGCCTGCAAGTTTTTTGTGGCGGGAGATTCCGACGACGATCTGGGTTGCATTGACGCTGCGGGCGAAGTCCAGGAGTGCGGCGGCCGGGTCCTCGCCGGTCACGACATGGTAGCTGCCGCCAAGGTCCAGTGTCAGGCGGCGCTGGGCCTCCAGTGCCTGCGGGGATTCGCTGGCTACGCCGTCGGCGGCCCGGACGTGCACCGCGAGGAGGTCTCCGCCGTTGACACGGGTAAGGATCCGGGCGCCGCGGCGGATGAGGAGCTCGCCTTCGGGGCTGCCGGTCAGCCCGACGACGATGCGTTCGCGGGCGGGCCAACTCGCTTCGATGCCCTGTTCGGCCCGGTATCTGGCCAGTCCTTCGTCGACCCGGTCGGCCAGCCACAACAGCGCCAGTTCCCTCAGTGCACTGAGATTGCCGAGGCGGAAGTAGTTGGTGAGGGCCGCGTCGATTTTGTCGGCGGCGTAGATCTTGCCGTCACCCAGGCGTTGGCGGAGCAGTTCGGGGGAGATGTCGACCAGGTCGATCTGGTCTGCCCGGCGGACGATGTCGTCCGGCACGGTCTCGGCCTGCCGGACGTCGGTGATGGCGCTGACGACGTCTCCGAGGGAGGCGAGGTGCTGGATGTTGACGGTGGACAGGACGTTGATGCCGGCATTGAGCAGTTCATCGACGTCTTCCCAGCGCTTGGCGTGGCGGCTGCCGGGGATGTTGGAGTGGGCGTATTCATCCACGACCGCTGTCCCGGGGGCGCGGGCGAGGACGGCATCGAGGTCCATCTCCTCGAACTCCGTCCCGCGGTAGGGCAGGCGCCGGGGCGGGATGATTTCGAGCCCCTCCGTAAGCTGGCGGGTGTCGTCGCGCCCGTGGTCCATGGCCCAGGCGACAACGACGTCCTCGCCGCGTCCGAGGAGCCGGTGAGCCTCTTCGAGCATCTCGTAGGTCTTGCCGACCCCGGGAGCGGCTCCCAGGAAGATCCGAAGTGTTCCGCGTGCCATGGAGGCTATCCCTTCGCCTGGACTCTCAATTGGACGGGGCAGCGGCGGCCAGGTCAACGTTAAGGGCGGTCACGTTGACCGACGGCTGACCGAGAAAGCCCGCCAGGCCTCCCGTGGTGTGCTTGTTGACCAGGGACATCACGGTGTCGGCGCTCAGATGCTGGGCCGCGGCGACGCGGGGAACCTGCAGCCGCGCGTACGCCGGGGAGATGTCCGGGTCAAGTCCCGAGCCGCTGGATGTCACCGCCTCGGCGGGCACATCCAGCTCGCTGATGCCTTCGGCCGCGGCGACGGTAGCCCGGTTGGCGGTGACGGCGTCGAGCAGCTTCGGATCGTTCGGTCCCAGGTTCGACGCCGAGGACGATGCGGGGTCCCATTTCACGGCCGAGGGGCGGGCGTGGAACCATCGCGGGTCCTGGGCGCCGGCGTCGTTGGCGGAGGCCTGGGCGATCAGGGCTGAGGCCGCCGGGGCACCGGCGCTGTCTTTGAGGATGGAGCCGTTGGCCTGGTAGGGGGCGATGAGCTGCCCGGCGCCGAAGACGGCCAGGGGGTAGGCCACGCCGAGGACGGCCGTGGCGAAGAGCAGGAACCGGACAGCGGTGCCTGCCTGCCGGAGGTAGCCGGTGAGTGCGTTCATGGGGATGTTCCTAGCCGATTCCGGGGATCAGGGAGATCATCAGGTCGATGATTTTGATGCCGATGAAGGGGGCGATGAGCCCGCCGAGCCCGTAGATCAGCAGGTTCCGGGCCAGGGCCTGGTTGGCGGAGACGGCACGGTATTTCACTCCGCGGAGCGCGAGCGGTACCAGGGCGATGATGATCAAGGCGTTGAAGATCACTGCGGAGAGTATGGCCGAGGACGGTGTGGCCAGGCCCATGATGTTCAGCAGTCCGAGCCCGGGGAAGGCGGCGGTGAAGAGGGCCGGGACGATCGCGAAGTACTTGGCGACGTCGTTGGCGACCGAGAAGGTGGTCAGTGCGCCGCGGGTGATGAGCAGCTGCTTGCCGATGCCGACGATGTTGATGAGCTTGGTGGGGTCGGAGTCGAGGTCCACCATGTTGGCGGCGTCCTTCGCGGCCGGGGTTCCGGAGTTCATGGCGACGCCGACGTCGGCCGCGGCCAGGGCGGGGGCATCGTTGGTGCCGTCCCCGGTCATGGCCACGAGCCGGCCTGCGGCCTGTTCCTTTTTGATGACGGCGAGTTTGTCTTCCGGGGTGGCTTCCGCCAGGAAATCGTCGACCCCCGCCTCGCCGGCGATGGCCTTGGCCGTGATGGGGTTGTCCCCGGTGATCATTACGGTCCGGATGCCCATTTGCCGCAGTTCGGCGAAGCGGGCGTGCATGCCGGGTTTGACGACGTCGGCGAGGTGGATAGTGCCCAGGATGTCGGCTCGGCCGTCCTTGCCCACTTGGGCGACCAGGAGGGGTGTGCCGCCCTGGGCGGAGATGTCCGTCACCCGTTGGTCGACTTCCGCCGGCGTGCGGCCGCCGTAGCCGGCGACGAAGGCCCCGACGGTGGAGGCGGCGCCTTTGCGGATCTGCCGGCCGTCAAGGTCCAGCCCGCTCATGCGTGTGCTGGCGCTGAAAGGGACCACGGCAAAATTCCCGGAACTGCGTTCGAGTGTGGCCAGGTCGGCGCCGATCACGCCTTTGTCCGCGGCAAGGTCCACGATGGAGCGTCCCTCGGGGGTTTCGTCGGCCAGGCTGCAGACCCGGGCCGCTTCGATGAGTTCGGTCCGGTCCACATGGGTGGCGGGGAAGAAGTTGACGGCCCGGCGGTTGCCGTAGGTGATGGTGCCGGTCTTGTCCAGCAGGAGGGTGGTGATGTCCCCGGCCGTCTCCACGGCTCGTCCAGAGGTGGCGAGCACGTTGTGCTGGACCAGGCGGTCCATGCCGGCGATGCCGATCGCCGGGACGAGCGCGCCGATGGTGGTGGGAATCAGGCAGACCAGCAGGGCGACCAGCACGATCGGGGAGGGGGTGGCGCCGGCGAGGGATGCGAACGGGGCCAGGGACATCGTGACGGCCAGGAACACGATGGTCAGGGAGACCAGCAGCACATGGAGCGCGATTTCGTTGGGGGTCTTCTGCCGCACGGCACCCTCGACCAGCTTGATCATCCTGTCGATGAACGTCTGTCCCGGCTCTGCGGTGATGCGGATGAGGATCCGGTCCGAGAGGACCCTGGTTCCGCCCGTGACTGAGGACCGGTCGCCGCCGGATTCGCGGATCACCGGGGCTGATTCGCCGGTGATGGTCGATTCGTCGACGCTGGCGAGGCCTTCGATGATTTCACCGTCCGAGGGGATGACGTCCCCCGCTTCGCAAATGACGAAGTCACCCAGCCGTAGCTCCGTGCCGGGGACCACTTTGGTAGTGCCGTCGGGCCGCCGGAGCCGGGCCTGGACGCCTTTACGGCTGGCACGGAGGCTGTCCGCCTGGGCCTTGCCGCGGCCCTCGGCAATGGATTCGGACAGGGTGCCGAACAGGACGGTGAGCCACAGCCAGGCGGTGACGGCGATGCCGAACACCGAGGGCCGGTACAAGGAAATTGCCGTGCAGAGGGCGGCGCCCACCAGCACGGTGAACATGACCGGGGAATGGATCATCTGCCGCGGGGAGAGCTTCCGGACCGCGAGTGGCAGTGCGGCGATGACGGATGTGAGCGTCAGTTTGGCCGGTGCCTTGGTGTGGTGCTTGTGTTCGCCGGGGGTGCCGAGCGGGTTGCCGTCGGCGTAGGTCTGGGCGGCGAGGTTCGTGGCTGATGCCGTGCTGGACCGGGTCATTTGAGGAGGCCTTCTGCGAGGGGGCCCAGGGCGAGGGCCGGGAAGTAGCTCAGGGCGGTCAGGATCACGGTCACGCCGAGCAGCAGACCGCCAAACAGCGGGCCGTGGGTGGGGACGGTGCCGGCGGAGGCGGGAATCTTGCCCTGACGGGCGAGGGAGCCGGCCAGGGCCAGGACCAGGGCAATCGGGAGGAAACGGCCCAGCAGCATGGCAAGGCCCATCATGACCGAGAGGTAGGGGCCCGAGGTGGTGATGCCGCCGAACGCGGAGCCGTTGTTGTTGGCCCCGGAGGTGAAGGCGTAGAGCACTTCGCTGAACTGGTGGGGGCCGGTGGCGGGGGCGTTGGCCATGGCGGCCGGCAGCAGCACGGTGATGCCGGCCAGGGCCAGGACCAAGGCCGGGGTGACGAGTATGTAGAGGGCGGCGAGCTTCATTTCCGTCGGGCCGATCTTCTTGCCCAGGTACTCCGGAGTCCGTCCGACCATGAGGCCGGCAATGAAGACGGAAATGATGGACAGGATCAGCAGCCCGTAGAGCCCGGACCCGGTTCCGCCGGGGGCCACCTCGCCGAGCATCATGTTCACCATGGCCACGCCGCCGGCCAGCGGAGGCAGGGAATCATGGGCGACGTTCACGGCGCCGGTGGAGGTCAGCGTGGTGGACGTGGCGAAGATCGCGCTCGGCACGGGGCCGAAGCGCTGTTCGAAACCCTCGCCCAGCCCTCCGGCTGCCGCCGTCGCGGTGCCCTGACCGGAAGCCACGGCCCATCCCATCAGGGAGATGGAAGCCAGCCAGAGAGTGCCCATGACGGCCGCGACCGTGTAGCCCTGCCTCTGGTCCCCGACCATCCTGCCGAAAGCGTAGGGCAACGCCGAGGGGATGAGCAGGAGCAGGAACACCTCGAAGAGGCTGATGAAGGCATTGGGGTTCTCGAACGGGTGGGCGGAGTTGGCGTTGAAGTAGCCGCCGCCATTGGTCCCGAGGATCTTGATGGCTTCCTGGGACGCCACTGGCCCGCCGGGGATGGTTTGGCTGATACCGGCCGCGTGGTTGGTGACGTCGGTGGGCCAGAAGTTCTGCACCACGCCGCCGAGGACCATCACCACTGCCGCGACGAACGCGATCGGCAGCAGGATCCGGAACGAGGTCCGGGCCAGGTCCACCCAGAAGTTGCCCAGCCGCTGCGTCCGGGTGCGGGCAATGCCGCGGATGAGGGCGACCACGATGACGATGCCGGCCGCGGCAGAGAGGAAGTTCTGCACCGCAAGCAGGGTCATCTGCACGAAGATGCCGACCGTGGTCTCCGGGACGTAGGTCTGCCAGTTCGTGTTGGTCACAAAGGAAATGGCGGTGTTCATGGCAATCCACGGATCCACTCCGGGGAGGGATCCGCTGCCGGGGAGGATGCCCTGCAGCCGCTGGAGGCCGAACACCGCCAGGATCGAGACAGCCGAGAACGCCAGGACGCTGCGCAGGTACACGGACCAGGTCTGTTCGGTGCTGGCGTCGATTCCGGCGAGCCGGTAGAACAGACGCTCGGGCCGGCTTGACGTGGTGCCCTCGAAAACCCGGGCCAGGTAGAGTCCGAAGGGCTTGTGCAGGGCTGCCAGGACGATAAGGAGTGCCGCCACCTGGACAATAAAGGATGCAGAGTTGAAGGTCATGATCCGCTCACCACTTTTCCGGATGGATCAGGACCGCCAGCAGGTAGCCGAACAGGCACAGCCCGGCAATCAACAGGACGAGCCACATGACCGCGTCGGCGCTCATTGTCCGCCCTCCTGCCGGTCATCGGCACCGCCGACCATCCCGGCCAGGACGTGGCCAATCCACATGACGAACCCCATCGACACCATGAGGATTCCGATAACCGCCAGATCGGCCATTGCAGGTTCCTTTCATTCGCGCCCCGTTTGCGGGGCTAGTGAAAGTCAACTCCTCTCCGGAGGCAAATAGCCGATTCCTGACGGTTCCTTAACGCCCGGAGGGCCGATCTTGACGCGGTCTTAACGGGCCAGGGGATGTTCCGGACCGGCGCCGGCGGTGGGTTCAGGGCAGGGTGGCTGCGCTCATACCTGGGTGGACCCGGCCGGCGGGTTCAGCCGACGTGGACCCAGGGCCGTTTGGTGACATCGGATTCTGCTTCGCGGAGTACTTCGCGGGTGACTGGGGCGATTTCGCCTTCGCCGAACGCGAGGAAGCGCAGCAGGTTAGTGACAGGGTTCCCTTCAGTCCAGCGGAAGTAGATGTGCGGCATCAGACCGGTCACGTCCCGGATGTGCAGCAGCACCGAGGCGATCGTGTTCGGCACCACAGGGCCGTGGACCTCCAGGATCCGGTACCCGTGCCGGGTCACCCCACGGACCTCCAATTCTGTTTCAAAGTCTGAAGAATCATCCACGATCACTTCCAGGAACAACGCCTGGGAGTCCACCGGAAGGTGGCTGACTTCGATGGCGGAGCCCAGTTTGTCCCGGTAGGCCTCGGGGCTCAGGCGCAATGGTTCGTGGGCGATGATTGATATCGGCCCGTCCAGATTCGAGGACACAAACTCCAGCGCCTGGCGGTCCAGATGGACGTGGGTGGCGTGGAGTTCAAAGGAACGCCGGATGCGCGAGAGCAGCGAAATCACGATGATGCCCACAATAAAGAACGCTGCGATCCGGATTCCTTCGGGCCGTTCAAAAATGTTCGCCACCGTGGTGTAGATGAACACCACGGCGATGACACCGAACCCGACGGTGCGTTTGCGCTGTTTCCCGCGCCGGGCGGACAGTGTCACGGCCACCGCGGCGGAGGTCATGAGTACCAGCACACCGGTGGCGTACGCCCCGCCTTGGGCATCGACGTCGGCGTCGAACAGCCAGGTGACCAGAAACCCGATGCCAGTGAACACAAGCACCAGAGGGCGTACGGCACGTGCCCAGCCGGGCGCCATGCCGTAGCGGGGCAGGTACCGCGGGACGAGGTTGAGCAGCCCCGCCATGGCGGAAGCACCGGCGAACCAGAGGATGGCGATGGTGCTGATGTCGTATACGGTGCCGAAGCCGGCCCCGAGATATTCGTGGGCCAGGAACGCCAGGGCGCGGCCATTGGCCTGCCCTCCCGGCTGGAACTCCTGCTCCGGGATGAGTATCACGGTGGTGAAGCTGGTCGTGATGAGGAAAGCGCTCATGATGACGGCGGCCGTCGTCAACAGCCGGCGGGCGCCCTCGATCCGACCCGCCGGCTTCTCGTCGGTGTCACCCGGGCGTCCCTGGATCTGTGGCATCACAGCCACCCCGGTTTCGAAGCCGGAAAGTCCCAGCGCCAGCTTGGGGAAGACCAGCAGCGCGATCCCGACCACCATGAACGGAGTCCCGTGCGAGGTCGTCAGGGCGTGCCACCAGTCGCCCACGGCAACCGGGTGTGTAAACACTTCAAGGATGGTCGTGATCACCACCACGACATTCAGGCTCAGGTAGATGCCGACTAGGAAGACGGCGACGCCGATGGCCTCCTTGAACCCGCGCAGGAACACCGCGCCCAGCAGGGCCAAAAGAAACAACGTGATGGGAACGTTCTGTCCCTGCGTCCAGCCCGGCACAAAGGGGTTCTGGATAGCGTGTGCGGTAGCGTCGGCGGCCGACAAGGTCATGGTGATCATGAAGTCTGTCGCGGCAAACCCCAGCAGGACCAGCACGAAGAGCTTCCCGCCCCAGCGCGGCATTAGCCGCTCCAGCATGGCGATGGAACCCTCGCCGCGGTGGCTCTCGCCGGCAACCCGGCGGTAGACCGGAAGGGCGCCCAACAAGGTGACAGCCACCAGCACCATGGTCGCCAGCGGGGAGATCACGCCCGCGGCCAAGGCAGCGATGGCCGGCTGGTAGCCCAAGGTGGAGAAGTAGTCGACACCAGTCAGACACATGACCTGCCACCACGGATGCTTCTTCAAGTGGGGGTCGCCCACCGCGCCCGGCCCCTGATGAGTGCCCTTGGCGTCCTGAAGGCCGAACAGCAGCCAGCTCCTGAAATTTTCCCGGGCTCCCGGCGGCACCGCTGAGGGATCCGCGGGCGGCCTGCTCATTGTGGTCATCCATACCTCCCCACGCGATGCCCACCATCGTGTTCACCGCCGACGATAACACCGGCCCTGCCGCCGCTGCCCGGCCCGGAGTCAATCTTGATGGATCCCTAACGCTGTTCCCTTTGCGGCCTACATGAGGGGTGCTGGTGCAGGGGATGCTCCTGGATTGGACCGGAAGCCGCGGAGTCCGGAACGGCACCGGCCGCCTCCCGCGACGGCGCCGGCACGGATGTCAGGGGGACGGGGCCGGGATTTCAATGTATAGATTGAATCCGGCACCTGCGGGCAGGTACCAGTGCCTGCGGTGCCGCAACGGCCGGTAGGTGTGCCCGAAAGGGTCCCTCACCCGGACATTCTCCAGCCGGTCCTGGCGCCCGAGCCGGTGGTCAATCTCCTCCAGATTGGCTGGATGAGATTCAATGCCGCTGATGTCCAGGGCCCAGGAACCCCCGGCCTCCTCTGGTCCGTGTTCCAAGGTGAGGATTTCGAACACATCCGAGACCACCTCTTCTTTCGTGATCGGGAAGAATCGCCGAAGCCGGTGACTTTCGGGGTGCGCGTTTTGCGCGTCCAGCCACGCCTGGCGGACCCAATGGAATTCCGCCGGGCCCAGCGAAGGCCCGAGCATCAGGTGACGTTGCGGATCCAGGGCCAGACGGAAAGCGCTGCCGCTGCGGTCAATGATGCATGCAGCTTCACCGACGTATTCAAACGCCGCGATCAGATCCCGTTCGGACCGGTGATAAGAAAACTCTCCGCTGTCATCGACTGCGACGAAATCCCGGGAAGCGCCGGCCCCGGCGGGTCGACCTGACGTGTCCTGTATCCGGGATGTGGTGTTCATTCGGGCTGGCTCCTGACTGGGCTCGGACTGCAGCCACGGCGGCTGTCCTCTTGATTCATGACACCACCGGCGGAGTCCCACCGGAACGGTCCCTAACGGTTTCCTTACGCCGGCGGTCGAAAAATTTGCATTATTTTAATGCCGTGGCTCATCCGTACTCAGGCATGCTCAGCGGCGTAGTGAGCCGTCAGAGGCCGGCAACGAAGCCGCGACGCACTAACATGCATCGTGTGACCTCGAGTTCCATCCCCGACCAAACAGCGCCCGGACGTCGGCGTATCGGAGCGGCCGCTCTGGCGGGGATGGCGGGGGCAGTGATTTTTGTATCCGTCTTCACCGTTTACGGGTGGCTGTGCCCGGGCTACTCCCCGACGCTCATGTTCGTCAGCGAGCTGTCCCTTGGCCCCTACGGCTGGGTCCAGATGCTCAACTTTGGACTGACCGGCGCCTTGGTGCTGGTGTTCGGTCGCGGCCTCGCCGCTCACTTCGTCAGCGGAATGGCATCCCGGACCGGACCGGTGCTTGTGCAGGGCATGGGAGTCAGCCTGATTGCCTCCGGACTGTTCACCACGGATCCGTCGGCCATGTTCGGCCAGGCAACTGCGCACGGTGTCGTGCACGGAATCTTCGGGGCGCTTTTCTTCACGCTCGCGCCCGTGAGTTGTTTCGTTTTTTTCCGGCGCTTCCACAGCGACCGGGCCTGGCGCCCTTTGGCGGGGTGGACACTGGCCGCCGGCGTTGTGCTGGCTGCCGGCATCATCCAGCTCAAGATCAGCCAGCAGCCTGGCAGCGGACTGTTCGAGTGGAAAGGCCTGCTGCAACGCGTCATCCTGGCCACGATCATGACCTGGATTTTCGCCGTCGCATCCCGCTTGCGGCACCTGTATCGGGGCAGGAATCCCAGCCTTCCAGCCCAGAGGTAGCAGCGGGGCCTGATCCGCCACCGTGATGCGGCCCGGGCGGTGATGTTCACCGGGGGTTAACCAGGTCCCCATACGCTGGAAGCGATTCACCTCGTTTAGGGGAAGGCGCAGCCATGAACTTCACAGGAAAGACCGGGCGGAACGTTCACGGGAGTGAACTCAAGCGTGGACAGGAGGTCCATGTCCGGGTCGGCGGCGAGGACCTGGGCATCGGTGTCGTGGATGAACTATCCGACGGCGGCAACGCTGTCTGGATTTTCTTCTCAGGCACGGCGCCGCGCTGCATGTCCACCGACAGCGGATCGGTCGAATTTACCGTGCTGGAGTCCGAGGACCGGCCCGCGTAGGCGAAACTGGAGTCCCTGCCATCGCCGGCGTCCTGGCCTCAGCCGCCAGCACCGACCGCGGGAGGCTTCAGATTTCTTCTACGGTGCGGGAGGCGAACTCGCGTCTGATTCTGTTCCGGGCCCCATGTTCGACCAGGGTTGGGATGTAAGTCCGAATGCGGCTGAAAGCCAGTTGGTCATACTCTTCCGCCACGACTCTGGCGACCAGGGTGCGGGGAGCCTCGGGGTGCCGGGCGACGATCCGGGCCGTGACTTAATCGATGGTGTCCTGCTTGTCCGCATCGTCCATGAAATCAGTGTGACGGCTGGCAATGACGGCGTCCATCAGCCTGCTGATGACGACGTTTAGACGCGCGCAGATAACCAGGAGGACCCGAGGTTTCAGCGTCGATTGCGACCGGTCAAAGATCTGTCGCTTGCGAGACCGGCGCCACCACCCGACGCCCAGAGCCGGATCTGACGACGCTCCGGACCCTTGTCCCGCACGCCGCTGCGACCAATGTCCGCCCGGGCCCACTGTTCCCGGCTGGATCGCCGCCAACTGCACATAGCGGGACCCCGCGCGGACACCTTGGCGGGGGCAGGTACTAGGGTGGTCACAAAGAGAAGGGGGAGTGCCTCATGGAATACCAGGATTCTCAACCCGTTGCGGCTGTGGTGCCCGAGCTGCCCGCAAACGCGCCGATGCCCGGCGGTGGCCGCACCGTCATTTCCGAAGCCGCTGTCGCGAAGGTCGCGGGCATCGCCGCCCGGGCGGTCCCCGGCGTCTATTCCCTGGGGACGGGCCCGTCCCGCGCGCTGGGCGCCTTCCGGGACGCGGTCGGCAGTTCCGACCACGCCGCCGGCGTCCGCGCCGAGGTCGGCGAAACCCAGGTGGCCGTCGATATCGACCTGGTGGCGCTCTACGGCACGCCCCTTCACGCGCTGGCGGACCAGATCCGCGCCGCTGTGTATTCGGCGGTCGAAGAGCTTGTCGGGCTTCAGGTCATCGAAGTCAACATCGAAATCACCGACGTCTATGTGCCCGGCCCGGCGAAGCCCGGTAGCCCGGCCGAGACCCGGCCTTCAAGGGAGGCAATCCAGTGAGTCTGACGGTTGTGGGGATCGCAGCGGGCGCCTTCGTGGCGTTCATGTCCTTCCAGTTCGGCGTCTGGGGTTTCCTGGGCGCCCTGCTGTTCATGGGGATCGGAGCCCTGCTGGGCCGCGCCGCGGAAGGGAAACTGGACCTGCGCAGCGTGCTTGACGCCCTCACCGGCCGGCGTTCCTCCTCATGAGCGGCACCGCTGGTGCTGTCCACGCCGCCGCCCTGGCAGGACACACCAGAGTCAGCACCCAGGCGCTCACCAGCGTGGCGAAGGCAGCCGCGGCGGAAGCCCTCGGCGTCACACCGCACGAGGTCCGGGCCGAGTGGTCCGACGACGACGGTCTGCTGGCCCTGTCCCTCGTCGCACCCATCACCGTCCCCTCGCTGGCCGCGGTCCTGCGCGACGCCGGACGGGTCGCGGCCTTCGGCGGCTCCATCTGGGACCGGGCCGTGGCCGCCAAAGCCACCATCCTGCACCGTGTCACCGAGCTGAGCGGCACCCGGCTGAGCCGGGTGGACATCCGGATCAGCGGCGCCAGCATGAGTGAAGGAAGGCGTGTCCAGTGAGTCACCGCACCGAACACCCGTCCGGCCACGCCAGCTACGTTCCGCCGGCTCCCGGCCCCGCACCCTCGGCGGGCAGCGCCGCCCCCGCAGGGACCGGTCCCGCGGGCATGGCGGAGATCCTCAAGCGCGAGACCCACTCCTCCAGGGCCGTGGCCTCGATCATCGCCGCCGCCCTCGTGATCGCGCTGTGCGGCTACGCCCTCCTGGAAACCGCGGTCCGGGCCGTCGGACAGCCGCCCTGGCTCGTGGATCCGCAGACTGCCGCGGAGCAGGTGGTCGCGCTCCCGGACGGGGTCCCGCCGCTGCTGCTCGGCGTCGTGGGCGCGGTGATGGTCATGGCCGGGCTGTTCTTCTTCCTGAACGCGGTGCTGCCCGGACGCCGGGCCCGACACCTCCTGCGGGACCGCCGTGCCGCCGTCGTCGTGGACGATGAAGTGATTGCCTCCGCCCTGGCCCGCCGGGCCCGGGTGGCGGCCAATTTGAGTCAGGAACAGGTGATGGTGACCGTGTCCCGACAGCAGGTGCAGGTCAATGTCCGGCCGACTTCCGGCGTGCCGCTGAGCCCGGATGCCGTCCGCGCGGCCGTGCTGGCTGAGCTCCGGGACATGAGCCCGTTCCCCATGCCGGACGTTCGGGTCAGCGTCTCGTCGGCCGGGGTGATTGGCGCGTGAACGGCACCCCCCGAATCCTCAACCGGATCCTGATCGGCATCCTTGGCCTGATGCTCCTCGCCGCCGGAATGCTGCTCATCCTGCTCGCGAGCGTTCCCGCTGTGGCGCGGTGGTGGCAGGACTGGGCTGCGGGCGTGTGGAGCATCTGGCGTGATCTTTTCGAACGCACGCGTTTCCCCGGGCGCGCGGAAAGCTGGCTCTGGCTCGTGCTGGTTCTGGCCCTGCTCCTGGTGATTGGTGCGATGGTGGCCTGGGTGGCCCAGCAGGGCAGGGGCAGGGCCAACCTGCTTGTCTCCGAGGAGGACCCGGGCGAGGTGCCCGGAAATGTCCGGATCGGCAGCGGTGTGGCCGAGCAGGCGCTCCGCGCCGCCCTCGCGGACCGCCACGACCTGGCCGGCGTCACCGTCGCCACCTACGAGTTCCGCGGCGAACCGGCCCTGAAAATCAGGATCCAGCCCCGCCAGGGCGTGGCGCCGCACCGGCTCGCGGCCGAGGTCTCCGCGCTCGTGGAGGCGCTCGACGCCGCGATCGGCAAACGCACCCCGGTGCTTATCCATATCGGCGCCGGTGCCCGGTCGAGGTTCGGGCGGGCAGAGCGGGTCCGCTGACCCGGCCGGGTGAGCTTTGTGCAATATGGGGGCGCGGCCCGACGACGGCGCCTGACGGGCCCGTTCCGCTGAATTGGCGCGGATTGTCGCGGAAAGTGGCAGGCCGGACAAGGGTCTCCTTTCCGTAAAGGTTATGTGTAAACGCTTGCATTCCTCACCGCATGATGATTATTGTGATGGGCACCACAAGAACGCACCGCCGTTTTTATGTCAGGTACTCAGCGAGGAGACCCCCCAGAATGAAGAAATCGAAGTTCCTACTTCCCGTAGCCACAGCTGGCGTTCTAGCCATAACCCTCTCCGCCTGTGGCGGCGGCGGAGGCGGCGCCACTGCCACTGGCGGCGGCGACGCCGCGAACGGTCTGGACGGGCGCGGCCCCATCACCTTCGTCCAAGGCAAAGACAACAACAATGTGGTCCGCCCCGTTGTTGAAAAGTGGAACGCGGCCCACCCGGATCAGATTGTCACGTTCAAGGAACAGACGGACAACGCGGACCAGCAGCACGATGACCTTGTCCAGAACTTCCAGGCCAAGAACGCCAACTACGACGTCGTCAGCGTCGACGTCGTCTGGACCGCCGAATTCGCCGCCAAGGGCTGGCTCCAGCCCCTCAAGGACAAGATGGCGATCGACACGTCCAAAATGCTCAAGCCAACTGTGGACGCCGCAACCTACAAGGGGACCCTTTACGCAACACCAAAGGAGTCTGACGGCGGCTTGCTGTACTACCGCAAGGACCTGGTCCCCACGCCGCCCAAGACCTGGGACGAGATGATGAGCATGTGCTCCATCGCGACAGCCAACAATATTGGCTGCTACTCCGGCCAGTTCAAGAAGTACGAGGGGCTCACGGTCAATGCCTCGGAGGCCATCAACTCCTTCGGTGGATCCGTGCTGGACAAGGACGGCAAGCCGAGCCTCAATACGCCGGAGGCGAAAACGGGCCTCGAGAATCTGGTAAATGCATACGCCGACGGCAGCATCCCGAAGGAAGCCATCACCTTCCAGGAAGAGGAATCCCGTCAGGCGTTCCAGAGCGGTAAGCTGCTGTTCCTCCGCAACTGGCCCTATGCCTACAGCCTCATGTCGACAGAAGGTGCGTCTGTGGTGAAGGATAAATTCGGTGTTGCGGCTCTTCCCGGGAAGAACGGCCCGGGCGCATCGTCGCTCGGCGGCCACAGCGCCGGCATCAGCGTCTATTCGAAAAACAAGGCAACGGCACTGGACTTCCTTCGGACCCTTAGCTCAGAGGAAACCCAGAAGTTCTACGCCATCCAGGGATCCCTGGCTCCAGTGCTGACTGCGCTCTACGACGACCCTGAGCTCGTCGCCAAGCTCCCGTACCTCCCGGTGCTGAAGACCTCGATCGAGAACGCCGTGCCGCGCCCCGTCACGCCGTACTACCCGGCCGTCACCAAGGCCATCCAGGAAAATGCCTACTCGGCCATCAAGGGCGAGAAGTCCGTTGAAACGGCATTGTCCGACATGCAGAAGTCCATCGAGTCCGCTAGCGCGGGACAGTAGGTACATCATGGCAACTGAATTAGGCCCGACGCCGGTCAAGGAACCGGCGTCGGGCGGGGCTCCGGTCCACCACGCACCCAAGGGCGTCGGGGAGGACAACGTCATTGCGAGCCAGGGCAGGTGGGCAGCCTGGCTCCTGGCGCCGACTATCATCGCGCTGGGCATTGTGATCGTCTACCCGATCATCAGCGCCATCGTGATGTCGTTCCAGAAAGATGCCGGCCTGGACCCCGCCACGGGGCTCTTCACCGAGGGCGGCCCGGCCGGTTTCTCGAACTACGTTCACTGGATTTTCCAGCAGTGTGCCGCCCCGGACGGCGGAACCGTGCCCTGCCCGCCCGGAACACTCGGTGCGCAGTTCTGGTCCGCCACCGGGACCACCTTCTTCTTCACCATCGTCACGGTGACCCTGGAGACGGTCCTCGGCTTCTGGATGGCCGTCATCATGGCCCGGTCCTTCAGGGGCCGCAGCCTGGTCCGCGCAGCGGTCCTGGTGCCGTGGGCCATCCCCACCGCCGTCACGGCCAAGCTGTGGCTGTTCATCTTCGCCTTCGAAGGCATCGGCAACAAACTCTTCAACACCACGATCCTGTGGACCGGAAGCGAATGGCCGGCACGGTGGGCAGTGATCATTGCGGATGTCTGGAAGACGACACCGTTTATGGCGCTGCTGATTCTCGCCGGACTGCAGATGATACCCGCCGAAGTGTACGAGGCGGCAAAGGTCGATGGCGCTTCCGCCTGGCAGCGGTTCCGGATGATCACGCTGCCGCTGGTGAAGCCGGCGCTGATGGTGGCCATCCTCTTCCGCACCCTGGATGCCCTCCGGATGTTCGACCTTCCGTACATCCTCACCGGCGGGGCCAACAACACCACCACGCTGTCCATCCTGGTGATCAACCAGATCAGGCAAGGGTTCAACGCCGCCGCAGCCTTGTCCACCATTACGTTTATCATCATCTTTCTTGTGGCCTTCATTTTCGTGCGCTTCCTCGGAGCGAACGTCGTGGAGCAGCAAACCGGCGCAGGTAAGGGGAAGAAATGACCGCCGCGACCGAACTCCGGGCCAGGCAGGACCGTGGCCGCAAGGTGGCGCAGAACCGCGA
>DASWAW010000069.1:0-3197 GCA_036390955.1 Arthrobacter sp. | reverse complement strand
ATGCCCCGGAACAAGGGGCCGCTGCTCACAGACAGGGAGCGGCAGATAGCCACCCTCGCCGGGAACGGCGTGTCGAACAAGGACATTGCCCTGGCCATCGGCATCTCCGTCAGAACAGTGGAAGGCCACCTGTACCAAGTGTTCACCAAGCTCGGGGTTTCTTCGCGAAGTGATCTGCTTGGACTTATCTAGGAACCGCGCAGCCGCACCCGACGCGGCAGAAGAGCCACGGGCCGCCCTGATCGGGCGGGCCGAGGACCTGCGGTCGGCGGTTGAGGCCATCCAGGGGAGCAACCACGTCGCGGTCCTGTTGCTCGGGGACAGCGGAATCGGCAAATCCACCCTCCTGGAGGCCGTTGTGGCCGAACTGCGGACGGCGGTGACGCCAGTCCGCATCCACGGCAGCCCCTCACTCGCGAACGTACCGTACGGCGTATTGGGGCCCTTTATCGTCGGGTTGCCCGTGCAGGAAGCCACCTCACAGCTGGCGGTTCTCAGGACTTTCTGGTCCCGGCTCGAGGAAGAGCGCCGCGCCTCGCAGAAACCCCTGCTGCTGATCGTGGATGACGCCCATGACCTTGACGAGGCGACCGCCGGGATCCTCGTGGAACTCGCCGCCGCGGGCTGGGCCAAACTGCTGGTAGCCGCAGCCACCCGCCCGGGCCTGCCGGAGCCGCTGCTGCAGTTGTGGTTCGAAGGCATCGCGGAACGCATCGATCTCCGTCCCCTGACGCAGCAGCAGACGAACGACATCCTGGAACGCGCGCTCGGACCCCAGATCCTGCCGAACGCCGCCGAAATCCTCTGGGAAGCCTCCGAGGGCAACCCGCTGCTGCTCAGCGGGCTGATCGACGACGCGAAAAGCGACGGCTCACTGCTGCAGCGCAACGGGGTGTGGCTGCTGGCGCGTCCCCTCAACAGCCACGGGGACCGCTTGACCGACGTCGTGCGCCGGCAGTTGCTCCGGCGCACGCCGGAAGAACGCCAGGCCCTGAACCTGATTGCCCTGGCCGAGCCTGTGTCCCGCGAGCTAATAGAGTCCACGGTCGGTGAGGTGCCCGTGGCGGCACTCATCGAACACGAGTTGATCCGCGTTACGCCGGCACCGTTCCCACAGCTGCGGCTGTGGCACACGATCTACGCCGACACGCTGCGCAACCTGATTTCGCCGGCCCGCAGCCTCCAGCTCCGCCAGAGCCTCCTGCGGCTCATGGACAACGAGCCGACGTCGGCAGAAGGGCTGCTGCGCCAGGTGAGCTGGTCGTTGGAGTGTGGAGCGGAGGTCGACGACCGGCAGCTGCTGCGGGCAGCCGTCCTGGCCAGCCGGCTCTACCAGGACGAGCTGGCACGCAAGGCCGCCGCACTGGTCAAAGACCCTGAACTGCAGGTGGCGGCACGGTCCGTGACAGCACGGACTTACTTCAATACCTCGGACTATGCGGCCGCCCGGGACATCCTGGAGGCCGATTTCGCCAAGGGACACAGTGTGGCGGTCCTCCTCACCGGAACCCTGATGTGGGCTGCGGTGCTGGCCGCTCTCGGCCACTCACCGGCCGAGATCATGGACCGCGCCCGTGCCCTCCTGGAGGCGGGGGAGCGGCTGGCCGGGGAAGCCCCGGAAGATGCCGAGGGAATCCTCGCGGCCACCACAGAACGCTATGCCACCATGCACGCCATGGTGTTCGCGCTGGCGGGGGAGTACCCGGGCAGTGCCAGCGCGGCCATAGAAGCGGAGTCCCGCCCTCCGGGCCCGCCGGCCAACTCCCTGGAGACCGCCTTCAGGATGGCCCTGGAATCGGAACGGCTCCTGGTGCAGGGCAAAGCAGCCCAGGCGTTCGCGGCGGCGACCGAGGCCATGGAATTCGCGGGCTCCGGGCACGACGAACTTTATGTCCTGACGGATTTCCTGGTGGCGCGGGCAGCAGCGGCCGTGATCCACAGCGGCGACTGGCAAACCGCCGCAACCCTTTTGGCCGAAGTAGCCGCCGGGCAGGGACCAAACCTCATTTCGTTCGGCGGGGGAGTCCACGCCGCGCACGGCATCATCCTGCTGTACCAGGGGAAGGCCGCCCAGGCCGTGAACACCCTCAGCGCGGCCCTGGAATCACTGCGCCTCGCAGATACCCAGCAGCTCTTCGCCCTGACAGCCGCGATGGCCTTCGCCGCCGCCGCCGAAGTCGGGGCCAAAGACAGGGCCGCAGCATTCCTCGCCGAATACAACGCCGCGCCGCGGACCGTGTCACGGTACCTGCGGCTCCTCGCGCAAATGGCGGTCGCGTACGGCAAAGGCCGCCTCGGCAATTACCCGGACGCCATCGACCAGCTCCGGGCCCTGGGCCGGCCCCAGGGCGACGGTTCCACGGCTGGCCTGGAGTTCGATTCGCTGGCCTTCTGCCTCGCCTTGGGGGACCGGGACGCCGCTTCCCGGCTGCTTGAACTGCAGCCCGGGCTGGAGGGTCCCCGGGCCGCCGCGATCTGCCGCTATGCCTCTGCGATCACCACCAACCTGGCCGCAGACCACCTGGAGGCGGGCAAGAGCTGCGAGGAAGCGGAGCTCTGGGGCTTCGCGGCGCTTGCCTATGATGCCGCAGCCAGCGGCTTCCGGGCAGCCGGTGACACCCTGCGGGAGCGCATGGCGATGTCCCAGCGGAAGCGGTGCCTGGACAAGGCAGACAGTGATGGCCAGGAACAGGAAACCGAGACCGACGCCCTTGGCCTGCTGACCCGCCGTGAGCGCGACATCGTGGCCCTGGCGGTGCGGGGTCTCAGTGACCGCCAGATCGCAGCCGAACTGCAGGTGTCGATCCGGACAGTCGAGGGCCACCTGTACCGCAGCTACGCCAAGCTCAACGTCAAGGGCCGGGATCAGTTGCCCGGGGTTTCCCCCTCCTAGCCAACACCCTCCCAGCCGCCCCTCTTCAGGCCTACCCGATGTCCGGCCCGGTCCGGCGCGGCGGCGCGGCTCCCTGGCGGCTCCCTGGCGGCCTGAAGGATTCGCCCCTTTGCGCACTACTTTGCGTAGCTGGCGGAGCCCGGCAAGTAGGCGCCAGGCCGGGCGGGTATGGAGACCGCGTAGCCGGACTGCGCAAGCGTCTGAAGCCGGCCGCCGCGGCAAGTACCCACGTTCACGGTTCGTTCGGAACCTGCCACGAATTCGAGTATGCACTACCGGTGTGCCGTTGGCGTCCGGTTCGCTA
>DASWAW010000068.1:0-3761 GCA_036390955.1 Arthrobacter sp. | reverse complement strand
TCCTTATTCATTTTGGGCTGCGCTGCTTGCTCAACGGGGCCGGCCGGGTGGCCGTTCCGGAGCACGCTCAGGCGCGCAGGCAATTCCAGTGGAAGCCGATCGCGGGCTATCTAAATGCTGGCACTGGGGACCAGCGGGTCTATCTCAAGATCGCGTAGGGGCGGGCTTGTTGAATTCGAAAATCAAGGAAATCAACGACCGGGCATCCATATCTACCCTTCCAGTCTAGCCGTATGCGGCCCGGAACCTCGACGGACCGCGCTGAGTCATGAAGATGCACGCGCGGCGGCCCCCGCCGGTTGCTCAGCCCACCAGCTCCAGCCGGACCTCACGGGTGTCGATATCGGAGGACACAATCCGGACCCGGACCTGGGTGCCGGGTTCCAGTTCGCCGGGGCAGCGGGCGGTGACGGCAGGCTCGGCGATCTGCACGATCCCGGAGGGTCCGCTGCCGTTGCCGGGCCTGGTGCCGGTGCCTCCGTTGCCGTTCCGGCCGTTGGCGTCCTTCCCGTTCGCTGTCTTCCCGTTCAGGTTTTTCCCGTTGCGGGGGTTCTTGGACCCCGAAATCACGACGGCGTCGAACTCCTGGCCGACGTGGTTGACCAGCAGCGCCGCCTCCACGGTGTCGAGCGAGAGCCGCTCCAGCCTGGCGGCCAGCTGGTCCGAGGCCGCCATGATCGAGGGAAGGGACGGGAGGGCCTCCCGGGCCCACTCCGGGACAGCCGTTCCGTTGCTGAGCGCCTCGCAGATCACAAGGACAAAGCGGTCGATCAGCCGGCGCAGCGGGGCCGTGGAGTGGGCGTAGGCAGCGCCGATGGCGGCCTGGACGGCGGCCTCGGGAACCGTTCCGTCGAAGGGTGTGTAGCCGGCACCGCGGAACAGCATGCCGGCCGAGTGCACGATCGCCAGCTGCCGGGGGTCCGTGGGGTCGAGGGTCCGCAGGTACTCTCCATAGCTCATTTCGCCGTCCCACGGCTTGCCCAGGGCCCGGGTCTGGCGGTGGAAATGCGCCAGGGAGGCTTCATCCGGCGGCGGCATGGTGCGCAGGATGCCGACCTTGCCCTCCAGCATGATCCCCGCGGCGGCCATCCCCGTCATCAGGGAAATCTGGGCGTTCCAGTCCTCTACGGGCAGCGGCGGGGCAGCGACGATCCGGTAGCCGCCGTCGGGCAGCTGTTCGATTTCCTGCTCCGGCATGTTCAGGCTGGCGCCCCCGCGGAGCCGTTCCAGCTCCACGCGCTTCATCCCGACTTCCTTGAGCAGCTGCAGCACGGGCGCGGCGGTGCCGGCGTCGAGGTCGGCCTGCACACCCTGGTAACTGAGCTTGGCCCGGCTGCGGACCGTCGCGCGGCGGACCTGCACCGAGGAGACTTCGGCGGCGGCGTCCAGCGTGAATTCCCAGACAAACGCGGCACACAGCTGCCCGGCGAGCAGGCTTCCGGCTTCCTCGCTGATGACTTCCGGATGCAGCGGAATCCGGCCGTTCGGGGTGTAGAAGGTCTGGCCGCGGCGGCGGGTTTCGGCGTCGAGCGCACCGCCGGGGGCCACGAAGGAGGGAACGTCGGCGATTGCGTAGAAGACCTGGTAGCCCGCGCCGGAACGGTCAATGAACAGGGCCTGGTCCAGATCGGTGGAGGACGCCGGATCGATGGTCACGAAGTCGATATGGGTGAAATCCAGTTCCGGCAGCTCGTGCCCGGCAACTGCCTCCTTGGCCTCCCGGAGCGCGTCCTCGGGGAAGGGTCCCGGCAGTTCCAGCGCCGTGCGCAGCGCGGTGAGCGCCTCGGCAAGTTGGTTCTTCTGCTGGTGGACGCTCGGGGTCAGGCGATGATGGGACACGAAAATCAGATTAGCTTCATTTGCGCCATTAGTCTTGGACCATGAGCACATCCCCGGCCGATCCTGCCCGCTACAACAGCTTCCTGAAGGATCTGCTCGGCGTAATGGCCTACGGCGAGCTTTCCGCCTTCGAACGGCTCTCGTCCGACGCGCGGTATTCACCCACGCTGCACGACCGCGCGGTGCTGGGCCGGATTGCCGTGATCGAGTTTCGGCACTACGAACTCGTGAGCGCCAAACTGGACGCCATGGGCCTGGACGCGGAGGCTGCCATGCTGCCGTTCCAGCCGTCCGTGGACCACTTCCACGAACGCACCCGTCCTGCGGACTGGTATGAATCCCTGATGAAGGCATATGTGATCGACACGGTCTCCGCCGATTTCTACCGAGCCATCTCCCGCTACGTCGACGCCGACACCCGGGCGCTGGTGGAGCAAATCCAGACCGATGGGGAGGCCACGGTGGTGCTGCGGGAGCGGCTCAAGACCGCCCTTGCCGATGATCCGCGGCTGGCATCACGGCTGGCGCTGTGGGCGAGGCGCCTGCTCGGCGAAGCCCTGACCCAGGCGCAGCGGGTGAGTTTCGAGCACGCGTTCATCGGGGGCCTGATCGGCGCCGATGAGGACCGGTCCAAGGAACTCGTCCGCGGGCTGATGGCGGAACTGGCGGCGAACCACTCGCGCCGGATGGCCCAGCTCGGCCTGGCCGGCTGACGGGACAGCCCGGAGTCAGTTCTCCGCGGCGTCGAGTGCGGCGAGGAGCGACCTGGCGGCGTCGGCGGGATCGTCGGCTTCCGTGATGGCGCGGACCACCACGATCCTGCGGGCCCCGGCCTCCACAACCTGCTCCACATTTCCGAGGTCAATGCCTCCGATCGCGAACCACGGCACGACGCCCGCGACTTTGCCCCCGGCCTTGTCCCCGTCCGTGCTCCCGGCAGCGCTCCCCTTCGGGGACTCGGCCCGGCGGATCGCGTCCGCCGCGTAGCTCACCAGCTCGAGCCCGACGGCGGCGCGTCCCGGCTTCGTCGGAGTGGCCCAGACCGGCCCGACACAGAAGTAGTCCAGTCCTTTGCGGCCGGGGGAGGCGGCGATGGCTGCGTCGACCTGTTCCGGGCTGTGGGTGGACAGCCCGATGACGGTGCCCTTGCCGAGGAAGTCCCGGGCCGCCCCGAGGGGGATGTCCTTTTGCCCGATGTGGAACACCGGAGCGCCCGAGAACGAGGCGAGGTCCGCCCGGTCATTGACGGCCCAGAGCCGCCCGTGCCGCTGCGCCGCCTCGTGCAGGACCGCCAGGAGTTCCAGCTCCTCGGCCGCTTCGAGAGCCTTGTCGCGCAACTGGATGATGTCGACTCCGCCGGCAAATGCCCCGTCCACGAAGTCGGCGAAATCGCCGCGGTCCCGGCGTGCATCGGTGCAGAGGTAAAGGCGGGCAGTGGTGTGGACGGCATCCTGGCTCATGGGTCCAGCCTAGTTCCTCTAAACTGGGCCAATACCGCGGGAGCCCGCCGCAGCCTTTCACGCCACCGGCGTCAGGCACCGGCAGGCTGAGAGGGCGTCAGAGCCGACCGCTTGACCTGATCCGGTTAGTACCGGCGTAGGGAAGGACTCCACTATGGGCGACATATCCGCCCGCGGCGCGGCCGCGGGCACTGCGGCAGCAACGGCTGCGGCCTCCGCTGATGACGCCGAAGCCCGGAAATATTACGACGTTGCCGTGATCGGCGGCGGCGTCGTCGGCCACGGGATCGCGTGGGCAGCGAGACGCTCGGGCCGGTCCGTTGCCCTGATCGACGACGCCCCCGGCAGCGGCGCCAGCTGGGCAGCCGCCGGCATGCTCGCCCCGGTGAGCGAACTCCACTACCAGGAGGAGGCACTCCTGGAGCTCATGCTTGAATCCTCCCGCCTCTGGCCGGCATTCGC
>DASWAW010000067.1:0-1525 GCA_036390955.1 Arthrobacter sp. | reverse complement strand
GGGGGGTGATCTAGCCCTACATTTAGGACACACGACTGAACCCGAGGAAGGGAACCGTAATGGGAGATCTGGCGCGACTGCCGTTGCTTGAAAAAGCACCCACCACACATGCTGGCCTGCTGGCATGGGTTGAAGAGGTAGCTGAACTGACCCAGCCGGACCGGATCCACTGGGTCGACGGCTCCGAGGAAGAAAACACCCGGCTCACGGACGAACTCGTCGCCGCGGGCACGCTGACCCGCCTGAACGAGAAGCTGTTCCCCAAGTCTTTCGCCGCCTTCTCTGACCCCGCCGATGTGGCCCGCGTCGAAGAGCAGACCTTCATCTGCTCCGAGAACGAACGCGATGCAGGCTTCACCAACAACTGGATGGCTCCGGCGGAGATGAAGGAGAAGCTGCGCGGCCTGTTCCGCGGCTCCATGCGCGGCCGCACCCTGTACGTCATCCCGTTCGTCATGGGCCACCTTGACGCCGAGGATCCCAAATTTGGTGTGGAGATCACGGACAGCGCCTATGTTGTCGCCTCCATGCGCATCATGGCCACCATCGGCACCAAGGTCCTGGACAAGATCACCGCCACGAACGCTTTCTTCGTCCCGGCGCTGCACTCCCTTGGCGCCCCGCTGGCCCCGGGCCAGGCCGACGTCGTCTGGCCCTGCAACCCGGACAAGTGGATCGTGCACTTCCCCGAAGAGCGCTCCATCTGGTCCTTCGGCTCCGGCTACGGCGGCAACGCCCTGCTGGGCAAGAAGTGCTACGCCCTGCGCATCGCCTCGGTGATGGCCCGGGACGAAGGCTGGCTCGCTGAGCACATGCTCATCCTCAAGCTGACCTCGCCGGAGAAGAAGAACTACTACATCTCTGCGGCCTTCCCGTCGGCCTGCGGCAAGACCAACCTCGCCCTGCTGGATCCGGCCATTGAGGGCTGGGACGTCGAAACCCTCGGTGACGACATCACCTGGATGCGGATCGGCAAGGAAGGCGAACTGCGCGCCACCAACCCGGAAGCCGGCCTGTTCGGTGTCGCCCCGGGCACCGGCTGGGGCACCAACCCCAACGCCATGCGCGCCATCGCCAAGGGCCACAGCATCTTCACCAATGTGGCCCTCACGGACGACGGCGGCGTCTGGTGGGAGGGCATGACCAACGAGGTTCCGGCGCACCTGACCGACTGGCAGGGCAACTCCTGGACTCCTGATTCGGACAAGCCCGCAGCCCACCCGAACTCGCGCTTCTGCACCCCGATCTCGCAGGTCGACATGCTGGCCGAGGAATACTACAGCCCCGACGGTGTGGAGCTCTCCGCGATCCTGTTCGGCGGCCGGCGCAAGACCACGGTTCCCCTGGTCACCCAGGCGCGCAGCTGGACCAACGGCATCTTCATGGGCTCCACGCTCTCCTCCGAAACGACGGCTGCCGCTGCCGGCAAGGTCGGCGTGCTGCGCCGCGACCCGATGGCCATGCTGCCGTTTATCGGCTACGACGCTGGCGACTACCTGAACCACTGGATCAGCGTCTCCGGCAA
>DASWAW010000066.1:0-10531 GCA_036390955.1 Arthrobacter sp. | reverse complement strand
CTGACCGCGCTGGCCATGGCCGACGCGACCCTGGTCATCAATGTGGACCCCGGCGAGCAGCTGGGCCCGTTCGGCACCGACGAGATTTCCTTCCTGCTGCAGCCCCACTCCGGCGCGCCGGCCCGGCCGCTGGGCAAGGGTGCTTCCGGCGGTGAACTGTCCCGCGTGATGCTTGCCATCGAAGTGGTGCTGGCCGCCGTCGACCCGGTCCCGACGTTCGTCTTCGACGAGGTCGACGCCGGCGTGGGCGGCCGTGCCGCCGTCGAGATCGGACGCCGGCTGGCGATGCTGGCCCGGCACGTCCAGGTGCTCGTGGTGACCCACCTGCCGCAGGTGGCGGCGTTCGCCGACCAGCACATCCGGGTCACCAAAACCTCCGTGCGCGGCAGCGACGGTGCCACGGCGACCGGCTTCACCTCCAGTGACGTCCGGCTCCTCGACGAGGCCGAACGCGTCCGGGAGCTGGCCCGCATGCTCGCCGGCCAGGAGGACTCCGAATCCGCGCAGGCGCACGCCCAGGAGCTGCTCGACGACGCCCGGCTCCTGCCGCAGCAGGCCTGAGCATGTCCCATGGCGGGCCGGGCAAGGGATGACAATCACAGCGCTTGGCCCCGAACAGACCCTTGAAAGGCTGAATTGATGATAGGCTCGAACTCCGTGGTGCAGCGATCAAATTCCCGTGTAAATTCCCGGTTTCCGGGCTCGTCCAAGACGACCAAACACATCTTCGTAACCGGTGGTGTGGCGTCCTCGCTCGGTAAGGGACTGACGGCTTCGAGCCTCGGTCACCTCCTGCGGGCACGCGGCTTGTCTGTAACAATGCAAAAGCTCGATCCCTATCTGAACGTGGATCCGGGCACGATGAACCCCTTCCAGCACGGCGAAGTCTTCGTGACTGACGACGGCGCCGAAACGGACCTCGACATCGGCCATTACGAGCGCTTCCTCGATGAGAACCTCGAAGGCTCAGCCAACGTCACGACCGGCCAGGTCTACTCCACGGTCATCGCCAAGGAACGCCGCGGCGAATACCTCGGCGACACCGTCCAGGTCATCCCGCACATCACCGATGAGATCAAGCGGCGCATGCGGCTTCCCGCCGAGGGCAAGCACGCCCCCGACGTGATCATCACCGAAATCGGCGGCACCGTGGGCGACATCGAGTCGCAGCCGTTCCTCGAATCCGCCCGCCAGGTCCGCCAGGACATCGGCCGCGGAAATGTGTTCTTCCTGCACGTCTCCCTCGTGCCGTACATCGGCCCGTCGCAGGAACTGAAGACCAAGCCGACGCAGCACTCCGTTGCCGCGCTGCGTTCCATCGGCATCCAGCCCGAGGCGATCGTGATCCGCTCGGACCGCGAAGTCCCGCAGCCGATGCGCGACAAGATCGGCCGCATGTGCGACGTCGACATCGACGCCGTCATCGGCTGCCCGGATGCCCCCAGCATCTACGACATCCCCAAGACCCTGCACTCCCAGGGCCTGGATTCCTACATCGTCCGCGCCCTGGACCTTCCGTTCAAGGACGTTGACTGGACCAGCTGGGACAGGCTCCTGGACGCCGTCCACAACCCCAAGCACGAGGTTGAGATCGCGCTGGTCGGCAAGTACATCGACCTGCCTGATGCCTACCTGTCCGTGACGGAGGCCCTGCGTGCCGGCGGCTTCGCCAACGACACCAAGGTCAAGATCCGCTGGGTCCCCTCGGACGAATGCGAAACCCACGAGGGTGCGGTCAAGTCCCTCGACGGCGTCGACGCCATCTGCGTCCCGGGCGGCTTCGGCATCCGCGGACTCGAAGGCAAGCTCGGCGCGCTGAAATATGCCCGCGAGAGCAAGCTCCCGGTCCTGGGCCTGTGCCTGGGCCTGCAGTGCATGGTGATCGAGTACGCCCGCAACGTGGTCGGCCTCGAAGGCGCTTCCTCGTCCGAGTTCGAGCCGGACTCGAAGTACCCGGTGATTGCCACGATGGAAGAGCAGCTGGACATCGTCGACGGCAAGGGCGACCTGGGCGGCACCATGCGCCTGGGCCTGTACGAGGCCAGGCTGGACGAAGGGTCCGTCGTCGCCGAGACCTACGGCACCACCAAGGTCAGCGAACGGCACCGCCACCGCTACGAGGTCAACAACAAGTACCGCGAGCAGATCGCCGCCAAGGGACTGGTGTTCTCCGGAACGTCACCCGACGGCAAGCTCGTGGAGTACGTGGAGCTGCCCCGCGCAGTCCACCCGTACTACGTGGCCACGCAGGCGCACCCGGAACTCAGCTCACGCCCGACCCGGCCGCACGCACTGTTCTCGGGACTGGTGAAGGCCGCCCTGGAGCACCAGAAAGGCAACGGCAGCAAAGCCGCAGCGGCCAAGGCAGACGCAGGCACGGAAGAAACAGGCACGGCAGACACAGGCGCCGGCGCTCCGGCCGCTGCCAAGTCTTCCCCGGTAGTGTCGAAGTAACCACCAACTGAATCAAAAGGACGGCGCGATGCCCGGTAACCCTGAGACCCCCAATGCTGCACGGCAGGTTTCGGATGAACCGAGCCCGCGCCGTCTTTTGTCGTCCCGGACGGTCTACGAAGGCCGGATCTGGGACGTCGTCAGTGACAGTTTCCAGCTCAACGACGACGGCGATCCGCTCGTCCGCGACTACATCGAGCACCCGGGCGCGGTGGCGGTCCTGCCGATGAACGACGACGGCGAGGTGCTGCTGATCAAGCAGTACCGGCACCCCGTCGGCATGGACCTCTGGGAGATCCCGGCGGGACTCCTCGATGTCGAGGGCGAGGACTTCGTGGCCGGCGCCGCACGGGAACTCGCCGAGGAAGCGGACCTCGTCGCCGGCCAGTGGAATGTGCTGGCCGACTTCTTCAATTCGCCCGGGTCCTCCAGCGAGGCCATCCGCATCTACCTCGCCCGGAACCTCAGCGACGTCCCCGGCCACGAACTGCACGTCCGCACCGACGAGGAAGCGGAAATCGAGCTGCACTGGATCCCCCTGGACGCAGCCGTCCTGGCCGTACTGGAGGGGCGACTGCACAACCCGTCCGCCGTCGTCGGCATCCTCGCCGCCGCGGCCGCCCGAGGCGACAGTTTCAAGAGTCTCCGCCCGGGCAACGCCCCGTGGCCCGCGCATCCCAGCCAGCGCTGATGGCGGAACCCCTGATCGCCGAGCCGGAGGCTGCGGCGCGGCCTCCGGAGCCGGCGCCGCCGGAAGCCGCCGTCCCCGGGACAGCCACCGCCAGGGCCCAGCCCCCGGCCCGGCCGCTGACGGCGATCGACCGCGCGATGACGGACTACCTGCAGCACATGGGCGTGGAACGCGGACTCGCGGCCAACACCCTCTCCGCCTACCGGCGGGACCTGGCCCGCTACGCCAGGCACCTCGCGCACACAGGGCGCCAGCGCCCCGAGGAGATCACCCGGCACGATGTCACCGGCTTCGTCCAGGCGCTCTCCGACGGCTCCGACGGCGGCTCGGCCCTGGGCATCCGTTCGGCCGCCCGGACAGTTGTGGCCGTGCGCGGACTGCATAAATTCTGGGCCCTCGAGGGCGTTACTCCCACCGACCCGGCCAGCGACGTCCACCCGCCGATGCCCGGCAAACGGCTGCCCAAGGCCATCAGCGTCGACGAGGTCACCAGGATCCTCGAGGCGGTCGGAACCGACACCGCCACCGGGCTGCGCGACCGCGCCCTGCTGGAGTTCCTCTATTCCACCGGCGCCCGGATCAGCGAAGCCGTGGGCCTCGACGTCGACGACATCTCCCTGCACACGGCCGGGCAGGACGGGGACGCCGGGCCGGCGATCGTCAGGCTCTTCGGCAAGGGATCCAAGGAACGGCTTGTGCCGCTCGGGTCCTTCGGTGCCCGCGCCCTGGACGCCTACCTCGTCCGCGGCCGGCCGCTGCTGTCCGCCAAGGGCAAGGGCACCCCCGCCCTGTTCCTGAACGCCCGCGGCGGACGGATCAGCCGGCAGAGCGCCTGGACCATCCTCAAAACCGCCGCGCAGAAGGCGAACATCACCAAGGACGTCTCGCCGCACACCCTGCGGCACTCCTTCGCCACGCACCTGCTCGAAGGCGGGGCCGATGTCCGGGTGGTCCAGGAGCTGCTGGGCCATGCCTCCGTCACCACCACGCAGGTCTACACCCTGGTCACCGCGGACACCCTGCGGGAGATCTACGCCGCCGCGCATCCCCGGGCCCTGGGCTGAGTCGCAGGAGCGCACCGCGCCGCTAGGCTTGCATCCATGGCCTCCACTCCCGTTACCTTATGTTTCCTGCTCCGCGACGCAGGCTCCCGCACCGAGGTGCTGCTGGGGCTGAAACGGACCGGGTTCGGCACAGGCAAGATCGTGGGCATCGGCGGCCATGTTGAAGTGGGGGAGAGCGACGCCGAAGCCGTCGTCCGCGAAGTCTGGGAAGAGGCCGGAGTCGTCGTCCGGCAGGAGGACCTGGCCCATGCCGGCGTTGTCGAGTTCCTTTTCCCGACCCGCCCCGAGTGGAACATGTACTGCCGGCTCTTCACCACGCGGCGCTGGGCGGGCGAGCCGGCGGAGAGCCCGGAGATAACGCCCGAATGGTTCGATACCGGGGCGCTGCCGCTGCATCTGATGTGGCAGGACGCGGAGCACTGGCTTCCGGCCGCCCTGGCCGGCGAGGTGCTCGACGTCGTGGTTGTCCTGAACGAGGACAACGAGACTGTGGCATCAGTCGAAAAACTTACCCGGGAAATGTAACCCGGGCGGCCCGGCTGGAAACAACACAGTTAGCCTGCAGCTCAGGACACTACTTTTCAGGGGGAAATCGTGCTTTCCGAGCGCGAACTGGCGTTTATCGCCATTCACAAAGACAGCTATCCGCGGGTCTACCGCTTCGTGCGCCGGCGGGTCGAATCCGCCGAAGTGGCGGAGGAACTCGCCGCCAACGTTTTCCGCGTGGTGTGGCAGAAGTGGGATGACGAACCGCGCTCGGACGTGGCCTGGCTTCTGACGGTCGCGCGGAACCTGGTGGGGAACGCCTACCGGAGCCGGGACCGCCAGCGGGCGCTGCAGGACAAACTCCGCTCCGCCGCTGTTGTGCGGTTCGGTGATGACTCAGACAACGTCGCGGTCCAGGACGCCCTGGCCCGGCTGCGGGACAAGGAGCGGGACATTCTCCAGCTCGCGTACTGGGACGAACTGAGCACCACGGAAATCGCCGGTGTCCTGCTATGCAGCGAATCCGCCGCCAAGGTCCGCCTGCACCGGGCGCGGGCCGCCTTCCGAAAGCACATGCCGGCCGGCGCAGCATCGATCACGGCCGAATCGGCCACACAGAGGATGGGTGCCTGAGATGGATCCGATCAAGAACAGAATTTCCGCAACGGACCCCGTGCACAACGACCCGTCCGTGCCCGATGGTGAAGCGGCCCTGCGCCGGATGCTCACCGAACCGGCGGCCTTCAGCGACAGCCTGCCGCCCCACCCAACCAGCCTGACAGACCGGAGGCGCCGCCGGGCCCGCCTGGCCGGTGCGTTGACCCTGGCCGCGGCCGCCGTCACCGCCGGGATCCTGGTCGCCACCAACCTGGGCACACTCAACCCCGCCCCCGCACCGGCGGGCACGGTCGATGGCCTCGGAACCGCTTCGGCTGCCGCTTCGGCGACCCCGACGCCGACCGTGACGGCAACGCCCACCGCGACGCCGTCACCGTCCGTTACGCCGACGCCGAAGGCGGCCGTGGGCCACGGTGAATGCAGCAAGGAGAATCTCACCAGCACCATGGGCTCATTCCTGGAAGTTGTTCCCGTCATTGAGGTGGTGGGCTGCTCGGAGGGCCGGATGGGGATCATCGCCCCGGCAGCAAACGATGCCCCGGAGCCGTCTCCCGGCGACTCGTTCTGGATCGCGACCCTGGCCAACGGCACCTACGTTTTCGACCACACCGACCCGTCATCCAGCGTGACCAGCTGGACGCTGGCAGGCGCCAACAACGACGGACTGACCGCGGAGGAATTCATGGACAGGGAATTCGTGCAAAAAGGCATCCCGGTCCGGCTCCGCCCGGCCCTCGTCGGCGCCCCGGTCCCGGGCAGCCCGGCCGCACGCGGGCTCAAGACCTACGAGACCCTGGCCACCGGCTACAAAGTCAGCTTCACGTACCCGGCGGCGTGGCGCCTGACCGGGGTGTCAGACAGTAATGCCCTGTCCAACGGTCAGGGGACTTCCCTCACGGACTCCACCGGCAAGAACGTGGCCCGGCTGGCCCTCGGCGACACCAATGACTGGAGCACCAGCGGCTGCCTCAACACGGCACCCTACAAGGTCCTCGACAGCCAGCCGATGCCCGGGCTTCCGGTCGATCCGGCAGCGCCGGAACAAGGAACCCCGAGGTTTGTCTACGTCGCCATGACCTCCGCAGCCAACGACGGAGGTCCGGTGCAGGCGGGGCTCGGAGTCACGAACCGTATTGCCGGACAGGACGGGATAGGCTGCGTTCTTGACCTGGCCGTCGCGGGACCCGATGACCTGGAGTTTTACAGCTTCGGAAACCGCCGTCCACTCGGCGGACCCCTCTGGGGGCTTTACAACTTCCAGACACTGGACGAGGCCCTGGCGTTCAGCAACACCCGGGACTTCCAGGACCTCAAAGCGGTCATCACCTCGCTCACCGTGACCAGGCTCAACTAAGGGCGTCCGCTCCGGTGCTTGCCGGGCACCGGGACACCGACCGTTCGACGAATCAACAGCACACAAGATGGGGGACAGACATGGATCCGGACATAGATTCGACCAGCGATACCACGGGCAGGGTCTACAGCGACGACGGAACGAGGCCGGGTTCGGCCGCGGAGGCCGCCCCGCGCCGCCGCTGGCCCTGGGTCGCGGCGATCCTTGTCATCGCCGCGGCCGCGGTCACGGCCGGTGCGTTCGCAGCCGGCAACCTGGCCTCCGCGCCGCAGCCGGCCGTTCCGGCCGGGGGCGTGACGGCTCCGGCCGCTTCGCCGTCTCCAACTGGGGCGACGGGCACGGCGCCTTCTGCGAGTGCAAGCGCCCCGCAGAGCGCCGCGGCAACCTCTCCGGCAACGTCCCCGGCAACGGAGGGAACCGTCGCCGGGCCCACGCCCGGGCGTTACGCCAGCGCCTCAGCCGGGGCCTCCTTCGCGCTGCCCGACGGCTGGACCGCGGAGGAGTCCGCCGTCGGGCCTGCCGACAAACCGGGGACCCGCATCTTCGTCTTCAACGAAGCCCGCATGCAGGTGGCGGAGCTCTACCACGGTGCCGCCGGCGGGGTGGGCGGCGCGTGCGGCCCGGGTCCCTACCCCATGACGGAGCTGGACACGGCGGCCGTCGTGGACAGCCAGTGGGCCGCGGCGGCAGGGGTGCGGTTCTCCTACCGCGTCCTCGACATGCGGGCCGACGGCGGAGCCTTCGATTACCAGCTCGGGCTGGTCGACCGGGTGAGCGGGCAGCTCACCGACAGCTGCCTGATGTACTCCTTCGTCGCCGGAGCGCCCCAGGGCACGCTGTCCTTCGCCAACCGGGCCGCCCAGAGTGCGGCACACGATGACCCCATCTTCAACTCGATGGCCGAAGCCAGGGACTACATGCGGACACCCGAGTACCGGAAACTCAAGGCCATGATCCTCAGCCTGGAGCTGAAGGAATAAGCAGACCCGGACGGTAGGAACCGGACGGTAAGAACCGGACGGCAACCCCCGGACGGCAAAGAACGGGCCGGCCACCTCCCAGAGGTGACCGGCCCGCCGTCGTAGGTGCTGGAAACTAGCCCAGGTGCCGTTCCTCGACGCCGTTGTATTCGCTCAGCGGGCGGATCAGCGAGTTCGAGTCCAGCTGCTCCATGATGTGCGCGGTCCAGCCGGTGATGCGGCTGGCGACGAACAGGGGAGTGAAGGTCGGGGTGTCGAAGCCCATCAGGTGGTACGTCGGTCCGGCCGGGTAGTCGAGGTTCGGCTTGATCGCCTTGGCCTCGTCCATCGCGGACTCCAGACCGTTGTACAGGCCCAGCAGCTCCGGCCGGCCGTAGTACGCGATCATCTTGTCCAGGGCCGCCTTCATGGTGGGCACCCGGGAGTCGCCGTGCTTGTAGACACGGTGCCCGAAGCCCATGACCTTCTTCTTCTGCGCCAGGGCGTCCTCCATCCACGCCTTGGCGCGGGTGTGGGCATCCTCCAGGGATTCCTCCGGACGGATGCCGATCTCGTCGAAGGTGTGCATGACGGCCTCGTTGGCGCCGCCGTGCAGCGGGCCCTTCAGCGCGCCGATCGCCCCGGTCACGGCCGAGTGCAGGTCCGAGAGCGTGGAGGTGATCACGCGGGCGGTGAACGTCGAGGCGTTGAAGGAGTGCTCGGCGTACAGGATCATCGAGACGTTGAACGCCTCAACGACTTCCTGGACCGGCTCCTCGCCAAAAGCCATCCAGAGGAAGTTGGCGGAGTAGCCCAGATCGTCGCGGGGCTCCACGGCCTCCTGGCCGTGCCGGCGGCGCTGGTCGTAGGACACCACGGCCGGCATCGCCGCGAACAGGTCCACGGCCTTGGCCATGTTGGCCTCGCGGGAAGAGTCCTCGGCGAGCGGGTGCCGGGCACCCATGACGGAAGCCGCCGTGCGGCAGACATCCATCGGATGCGAGGTGGTCGGCAGTGCGTCGATGACCTGCTTGACCACGGGGTCCAGCGCACGTCCGGCGCGTTCCCGCGCCGTGAACTCCGCCAGCTGCTCCGCGGTCGGCAGTTCGCCGTTCCACAGCAGGTAGGCGACTTCCTCGAAGCTGCACTTGGCGGCCAGCTCCTGTACGGGATACCCGCGGTAGAGCAGCGAGTTGGTGTCCGGGTTCACCTTGGAGACCGCGGTGTAATCCACCACGACGCCGGCGAGGCCCTTTTTAATCTCTTGTTCAGCCATGCTGAAACTCCTTTGTTCCTGTCGCCTGTTGAAACCGGCCGGAGCCGGAAGTCCGATGCGGTGCTTACTGACCCGGGATCTGGAAATTGAAGACCCCGGTGTCGAAGCTGTTGTACGCCTCGTAGTCCACGAGGTCATACAAACGCGCCCGGGTCAGCATGTTCCCGACCTGGGCCTCCTGGGTACCGTCAGCCTTAATCGATTCCAGCGTACGCTCCGCAGCGCCCATGGCACTACGGAGCAGGGTCACCGGATAGATGATCATGTTGACCCCGACGCCGGCGAGCTGGTCCACCGTGAACAGCGCGCTCTGGCCGAACTCGGTCATGTTGGCCAGGATCGGCACGTCGACGGCGTCCCGGATCGCCTGGAACTCGCTGAGGTCCTTCATGGCCTCCGGGAAGATGGCGTCAGCCCCGGCCTCCACGAGCGCCTTCGCGCGGTCCTGCGTGGCCTTCAGGCCGTCCGTGGCGCGGATGTCGGTCCGTGCCATGATCAGGAAGTTCGGGTCACGCCGGGCATCGGCCGCCGCGCGGATGCGCTTGGTGGCTGTGTCCAGGTCCACCACGTTCTTGCCATCGAGGTGGCCGCAGCGCTTCGGGTTGAACTGGTCCTCGATGTGCAGGCCGGCCAGGCCCGCGTTTTCAAGTTCCTGGACGGTGCGCGCCACGTTCATCGGCTCGCCGAAGCCGGTGTCGGCATCGACGATCGAGGGCAGGTCCGTCATCCGGGCGATCTGCCCGGCACGGGTGGCCACCTCGGTGAGCGTGGTCAGGCCGATGTCCGGCAGGCCGAGGTCGTTGGCGAGGACGGCACCGGAGATGTAGACCCCGGCAAAGCCCTTTTCCTCGATCAGCCGGGCCGAGAGCGGGTTGAACGCGCCCGGGAATTGCTGGATGGTGCCGGAGGCCAGGAGCTCCCGGAACCGGATCCGCTTCTGCTCCGGCGTGGTCTTCGAGTACAGCATTAGAAGAGTCCCTTCGGGGCGGCGGCGAGGTCGATCACGCCGTCGGCCGCCTGGATGTTCAGCTGGTCAAGCTCACCGGCGGCGAGCTCGGGAAGCCGCGCGGCGGCGGCGAGGAAGCGCTCGATCTCCTCGTCGGCCACGAGGCCGGCGGCGAGGGTGCGGAACTTGTTGACGTACTGCTCGCGGGCGAACGGCCGGGCGCCCAGCGGGTGCGCGTCAGCGACGGCGATCTGGTCAGTGATGACGGTGCCGTCCTTGAGGGTGATCTCGACGGAGCCGCCGAACGCCTTCTCCGCGATGTCCAGGGAGTGGTAGCGGCGGGTCCATTCCGGATCCTCGACCGTGGTGACCTTGTGCCACAGTTCCACCGTGTCCGGGCGGCCCGCGCGCTCCGGGGCGTAGGAATCGACGTGGTGCCAGGCGCCGTCCTGCAGGGCGACCGTGAAGATGTACGGGATGGAGTGGTCCAGTGTTTCGCGGCTGGCGGTGGGGCTGTACTTCTGCGGATCGTTGGCGCCGGAGCCGATCACGTAGTGCGTATGGTGGCTGGTCTTGATCAGCACGGAGTCGACGTTGGCCGGGTCCGTGACCTCGGGGTGTTCGCCGTGCAGCTTGCGTGCCAGGTCGATCCACGCCTGCGCCTGGTACTCGGCCGAGTGCTC
>DASWAW010000065.1:0-3050 GCA_036390955.1 Arthrobacter sp. | reverse complement strand
CCGGTTCCCGCCGGCTTCGCCGGACTGGGTAGACTCGGATTCAGACTTTCCGCGACTATCCACCGAAGAGGTGCTCCCCTGATTCGAGTCATCAGCTACAACCTGCGAAAGCACCATGCCATCGGTGAGCTGGTTGATCTGGCGCGCAATTTTGAGATTGATGCCTTGTGCCTTCAGGAGTGCGACACGAACGACCTTCCGGACACGATTGGCGATCTGCACCTCGCCGACGCCACCAAGGGCAACCGGCTGGGCCTGGCCATCTACTACCGCATGGACCGGTTCACGGCTTTCGAAACGAAGACGTTCGCCCTGAAGAAGTCGCTGCATGACCGCGTGCTCTCCCCCGCCCACGAACGGCTCATCGGCACCCGTGTGGTCGACAATGAGACGGACCACGACCTCGTCATTGCCTCCTTCCACGCGGCACCCCTTACCGCGACGAACTCCCTGCGCCGAAACCAGATCCACGCCGCGCACGCGGAACTGCTGAGCATGGGCGGCGGCCTGATGTCGCTGATGGTCGGTGACTTCAACTACCCGTTCTTCACCAAATACCTCACCGAAGAGATGAAGGACGCGGGCTACGAGCTGACGCTCAGCGACCGCCGGACCTACACGCGGTACAAGGTCTTCAAGGGGCACTTCGACTTCGCCACGTCGCAGGGACTCAACATCGAGAGTGTCGAAACCCTCCCGCGTGGCGCCTCCGACCACCTCCCCATCCTCATTTCGGCGGAGTACGGCCAAGACGCTCCGGCGGCCGGCGGCACCGCTACCCCTGCCGCCTAGCCAGGGGCCACCGTGCGCGGCGCCAGGACACTAAAACTCCCGCCCGGCCTCAGAATGATGCGGGACTATGAACGCCCCTGGCTGAAATCCGACCTGGCTTCCGGCGCCGCCCTCAGCGCGTTCCTCATTCCGGCCGGAATGGCCTACGCCGAAGCCGCCGGTCTGCCGGCCGTCACGGGGCTCTACGCCTCCATCGTCCCCCTGCTCGCCTATGCGGTCTTCGGACCCTCCCGGGTCCTGATCATCGGCCCGGACTCCAGCCTGGCCCCGATGATCGCCGCCGCCATTCTGCCGCTTGCCGGAAAGGATGCGGACCACGCGGTGGCCCTCGCCGGCCTTTTGGCGCTGCTGATCGGCGGCCTGCTGCTGGCCGGCAGGGTCTTCAGATTGGGGTTCGTCACCGGGCTGCTGTCCAAGCCCATCCGCGTCGGCTACCTCAACGGAATCGCCATTGTCATCATGCTGAGCCAGCTGCCCAAGCTGCTCGGCATGTCGAGCACCGGCGGCTCTTTGGTCGACAGCGCCGTCGGCACCGCGCAGGCTGTGGCCCAGGGCGGCATAAATCCTTTGGCGCTGCTGTTCGGCGCCGGGACCATCGCCGTCATCGTCGGATGCCGCTTCCTGCCATGGAAGCTCCCCGGTGTGCTGCTCGCCGTCGTGGCGGCCACGGCCCTGACGGCCGCCCTGGACCTGACGACGGCGCTCCCCACCGTGGGGGCCCTGCCCCAAGGCCTGCCGGCTCCTGCCCT
This sequence comes from Arthrobacter sp., assembly GCA_036390955.1. Classification (GTDB taxonomy): domain Bacteria; phylum Actinomycetota; class Actinomycetes; order Actinomycetales; family Micrococcaceae; genus Arthrobacter. The sequence continues at coordinate 1,509 of DASWAW010000065.1, read as the reverse complement.
CGGCGGCATCAGCATGGAGGACGTCCTCGCCCTGCTCGGCCCGGCGGCCGGCATCGCCCTGATCGCCTTTGCCGATACCACGGTGCTCTCCAAAAGCTTCGCCGCCCGGAGCGGTGTCCAAGTGAACGGGAACCAGGAGATGGGGGCCCTCGGCGTGGCTAACCTGGCCAGTGGCCTCTTTGGCGGTTTTCCGATTTCCGGCAGCACTTCCCGCACGCCGATCGCCGTCGAGGCCGGCGCCAAGAGCCCCCTGAGCGGAGCCATTGCAGCAACGCTCGTGGTGGTTTTTATGCTCCTCGCGCCCGGGCTGACGACGTTCCTTCCCTCGAGCGTGCTGGCCGGAGTCGTGATGGTCGCCGCGGCGTCGATCCTGGACGTGAAAACGCTCCTCCGGCTGCTCAAGATGAGCCGGACCGAGGCCGCCCTGCTGGTCGCCACCTTCCTGGGGGTCGCGTTTGTGGGCGTTCTTGAAGGCATCGTGGTCGCCATCGGCCTGTCCCTGATCGTGTTTGTGGTCCGTGCCCTGGACCCCTACCGCACCGAACTGGGCAGCGTGGGGGACGTCCCCGGCTACCACGACCTGAGCCGGCACCCCGAGGGCCAGCGCGTTCCGGGACTCGTGATTGCACGCTTCGACGCGCCGCTGTTCTTCGCCAACGGTGCCGTCTTCACCGAACACATCCGGACGCTCGTGGCCAACGCCCCTGAACCGGTGCGGTGGGTGATCGTGGCGTCGGAGGCCATCACCGGCCTGGACACCACTGCGCTGGACGACCTCGTGGCGCTTGACGACGAGCTGGCGAAACGCGGCATCAGCCTCGTCTTCGCGGAGATGAAGGGACCCATCAAGGACCGCCTGATCCAGTTCGGCGTCAGCAGCCGCTTTGGCAGGGACCATTTCTTCCCCACGGTCACCAACGCGGTGCGCAACTACAAGAGCACCTTCGACCTGGAGTAGCGGGCGTCATTTTCCGAAGTCGTCTGCACGAAATGTCCAGCGTTGTCCGCACGGCCCACTACGTGTCTGTTCGGGATACCCCCAGCGGACCGTCACTGATTGGTTTCCGGCTCCCAACCCAGATCGGTCAACGGCGCACCCGATAGCGCAGGTGAAGCACCCGGTTGCCCTGAATCACCACGTCGGAATCCTCCAACAGGTGCTGTGCGTGAACCGACCCGAAGTAGCGCTTGCCGGACCCGAACACGACGGGTACGACGTCCATGCGCACCTCGTCGACCAGGCCCGCGGCAAGCACCTGGCCACCGACGTCGCCAGCGGCGACCTCGACGATGCGCTCACCCGCCAGTTCCTGCGCCTTGGCCACGGCTGCCTCGACGCCGTCGACGAAATGAAACGGTGCCTCGGGGTCCCAGCCCTCGGGCTTCGGCCGGTGCGTCACGACGACCACGTGGTCGACCCCGCCCGGAGGCTTCCCGTCCCAGCCGTCCGTCATGTCGAAGACGTGGCGGCCGACGATTGTCGCCCCGATCTGGTCCCAGTACGGCCGG
>DASWAW010000064.1:0-2263 GCA_036390955.1 Arthrobacter sp. | reverse complement strand
ACGGCTGGCCGCCGTCCGAATAGACTTTAACGGCGCCCAGTGCGAGATCGCCGGACAACAGCGGGCAACTGACCGACGACGAAATTCCCAGGGCCGCCGCGGCGGGAGTCCAGCGTGACCACCGCCGCTCGGAGGCCAGATCCTCGACCAGGACGGTTTCCCCGCTGGCCCAGGCTGTGATGCACGGCCCCTCCCCCAGGGCGTACTGGAGCGCATCGGCTTCGGCGACGACGGCGTCGGACGCGGCCGTCGTCTGCCGGAGCCCCGCAGGGTTGATCAGGCTCACGCCCGCGCCAATGGCGCCAGGGATCGCCGCCGTCGCGGCATCCGTAATCAGCCGGAGGGCGTGGGCCACAGTCTCTTCCGTCAGCAGTAGCCTCGTGGCCCGGGCGAAGACAGCAGTGATCTCGTCAGCCAGCGGCAGTTCCACGCTCATATTCACCTCAGAGTCACATACTGGCGCGCGCGCCAGCCGGCGCGTATCGCCGCAGGATTCAAGCATACGGCGAGCTGGCGGGACGCGTCTGTATTCATGGTCCCCTATACGGCGTAGTGTCGCTAGTAGGTGCATCCCGGATTGGACAGTCCAGGGTGTCGCCATCTGGGTTTCGGGCGATCAAGAGTCCGCAACCGCTGGTGCGTTCCGCACGCCCAGACGTTCGTAGGATTGAGGCCGGCATGGTTTCCGGTACCGGCGCATCTCCAACATCCGAGCATCTGCAGGATCTTTTGCTGGAAAGTCCAGGGTTCACTGAGTTTCTTCTGGGCCTCACCACCATCTCCGCCACCCTCCTCGGCGGCTCCGAGCCCATGCTGTGTGCCATCACGGTGGAGCGGGAAGGCACGCCGGCCACCGTCGCCAGCAGCGGCGAAGACGCCAAACGGCTGGACGAGAAGCAATACACGTTCGACGACGGCCCCTGCCTTACGGCCCTGCGTCACGGAATCACGGTTTTGGTTACCGATGTGGAAAATGAGGACCGCTGGGCGCACTACGCCTCCGCTGTCTCCGGGGAGGGCATCAAGTCGGTCCTGGCCGTGCCGATCGGCACGGATCCGGGTTCAGCCGCAGCCCTGAATTGTTACGCCCGCACCAGTGGCGTCTTTGATGAGGCCACCGTCGCGGAGGTGGAGCGCCATGCCAAGTCAATTTCGCGGATTTTGCGCCTGGCGCTGAGGGTCCACCCGCCGGAGATTTACCCTGAGCACCTTCGGTCCGCCTTGAAATCCCGCGCCATCGTGGACGCCGCCGTCGCGCTGATCATGGTCCAGAACCGGTGCAGCAGGGAACAGGCGATGGAGGTGCTGCATCTGGCTGCCAGGGCAACCGACGCCCGGCTCCACACCATTGCCGCGGACATCCTGCACGGCGCCTCGCTACCTTTGGCGGATCCTCCGCAATAGGATGGAAGAAAGCCGCCGTTTGCTCACCGTGCGGCCGTGAATTGGGGGCAGTCATGAGTGACCACCGTGCCGTTTCGTCTACGGCGCACATCGTCAGCGGCAGCGTCAGCACGCTGCTGGAGCTTGTGTTGGACAGTACCGAAGCGGGCTTCGGCGTCGGCGATCTCCTGGCCGAGCTGGCCAGCCTGGCGGCGAAGGAACTCTCACGCCCGGAATGTGAGGTGTCCTGCCGCATCACCCTGACCCGGCGCAAGCAGCCTGCCGCACAAGCAGGCAGCACCGGTGAGAGGTCCGCCAGCACCCTCCGGATCCCGCTGGTTCTCGACGATGAGAACTCCGCCGTCGTCGACTTCTACTCGCCACGGGCTGAGGCGTTCTCCAACGACGGACTGGAGCAAGCGCATCAGTTCGCGGCCGACGCCGCGCAGGCGCTCCTGCTGGCCCTGCGGATCACACGGCTCAGCGATTCCCGGGACGACCTCGCCGCTGCAATGCAGTCGCGGACCATCATCGACATGGCAGTCGGTGCAATCATGGCCCAAAACCGGTGCGGGCGGGACGCCGCCTTCAAAATTCTTCGGAACACCTCGAACAACAGGAACATGAAGATCCGCGACGTCGCGGCGGCAGTGGTGGCCTCCATCGCCGGCGACACCGACGTCAGTGCACGCTTCGAGGAGTGACCTCGGGGCGCAGGCAGGACGCAGGCAGGACGCAGGCACCAGGAGGACGCAGTGGAGGATCCCTACGAGCTGGAGCGGTTCGTCGCGGCCCAGGACGCGGGCGGAACCTACCGGCATGCCCTCGATGAGCTCCGCGGGGGTTTGAAGCGCACCCACTGGATGTGGTTCGTGTTCCC
>DASWAW010000063.1:0-3951 GCA_036390955.1 Arthrobacter sp. | reverse complement strand
CTCGTAGCCGGCCAGCAGTTTCTGCGCCAGGTCCGCGGAGCCGACCAGCGGGTGCCCGGCGAACGCCGCCAGGGCCGCTTCCCGCCGGGCCGGCCCCGTTGTCCCGGCGTCCCGGCTGGTGGCCGTCACGACGAGCCGTTCAACATCCTTGACCTGCCGGAGCAGGGCCAGCTGCGCCGGCGCCGGGCGTTCCTGCGGCAGCGGGACGACGCCGTCGGGAGTCACCCGGCAGGGAACCTCGACGACGGCGTCCGCCGGCAGTCCCGGAATCGCCGCCGCCGCCGCTTCGGTTTTGTCACCGGAACCGGAACCGGGGCGGGTGGAACCGGAACCGGAACCGGCACCGGAACCGGAGCCGACGCCGGCACCGCTCGGGGTGTTCGGGGTGTTCAGGATCAGCTCCGCCGGACCGCCGCCGGAGAGGGCCCGCATGACCGCGAGCGCGACGCGTTCGTAGCCGCCCCCGGCCAGGTCCGTCTCGTCCCGGCGCTCGCCGGCGGCCCGGGCCTCGGCGAGGTAGCCCTCCTCGCGGGAGCGGCGCGCGGCATCCCACAGCCGGTAGGCGTCCCGGCCGGCCGCCGCGAGCCGCGGATAGAGCTCGGACTGCTGCCGGTCGATGGACTCGCCGCGGGTCGTCGCGGCGGCCCGGATGCCGGCCAGGGCCCGCCCGGTCTCGTAGTAGTAATAGAGGTATTCGTTCGGCAGGCAGCCCAGGTCCGACAGGAATTGCTGCGGGAACAACCGGCCCTCCTCGAAACCGGCGAGAGCGCCGGCGTCGGCCAGGAGCCCGGGCAGCACGTCCCGGCCGCCGGACTCCAGACGGTACAGCCAGCCGAGATGGTTCAGACCGTAGTACCCCACGCCGTCGAGCCTTCCCTCGGGAAGTTCGACGCCGGCGGCCCGCGCCGCCCGGTGCACCAGCCCGCTGGCCGAATCGCAGATCCCCACCACCTTGCGGCCGAGCACCGGGACCAGGGCTTCGGTGACCATGCCGGCCGGGTTGGTGAAATTCAGCAGCCACGCGTCCGGGCAGCGGCGCCGCATCTGGGCGGCGAGCTCGAGCATGCGGGGGATGGACCGCAGGGCGTAGGAGATGCCGCCGGCTCCCGTGGTCTCCTGGCCCAGGAGCCCCAGGTCCAGTGCCACGCGCTCATCGGCGGTACGCCCGGCCGTCCCGCCGGGCCGGATCGCGGCGAAGACCAGGTCCGTGCCGTCCAGCGCCTCGGCCAGCGACGTGGTGGCCCGGACCGCGGGACGGGGCGCGGCGCCGGGGGCGGCCTGCCCGGCGAAGGAGGCCAGGACGGCGTTGATGGCGGCGAGGCGGCCCGGATCGACGTCGTACAGCACCAGCTCCCGGACCAGCCCGGCGAAGGGTCCCGCGCAGAGCGCCCGGTAGACCAGCGGTACACGGAACCCGCCGCCCCCGGCAATCATCAGCCGCATGCCGACAGTCTATTCACACCGGCCCCTCCCGTGCCCGTCGAACGCCTTTCCTGCGCTACCGGGACGGCGTAATGTGCCATACATGGACGCGATACCGACGCGGCGTTTTGATCCGCTTTCCTCCGTCCGGACCCCGGAGGCGGGCGGCTTTGACCTGCTGCTGACCGGGACCGTTTTCCAGGACATCATCTTCACCGGGCTGCCGCACGCGCCCGTCGCCGGAACGGAGATCTGGAGCGACGGGATGGGCAGCTGCCCGGGCGGGGTGGCGAACCAGGCCATCGCCGCGGCACGGCTCGGGCTGCGGACCGGGCTGGCGGCCGCGTTCGGCGATGACGGCTACGGCGACTACAACTGGAAGATCCTGGCCGGGCAGGAACACGTGGACCTGTCCCTGTCCCGGCGCGTGGCAGGCTGGCACTCCCCGGTCACGGTGTCCCTCAGTGTGGAGCATGACCGGTCCATGGTGACGCACGGCCACCCGGCGCCGGTGAGTTCCAGCGAACTGGTCGGCTGCCCGCCGCCGACGCTCGCCGCCGTCGCCGAGCTCGGCGAGGAGCTGGAACCGTGGGCGCTCGATGCGTACAAGGCCGGGGTGCGGCTGTTCGGCGACGTCGGCTGGGATCCCACCGGCGTCTGGTCCTCCACCCGGCTGGACAACCTGCAGTACTTCCACGCCTTCATGCCGAACCAGCACGAGGCGATGTCGTTCACCGGGCACGACAATCCGTGGGCGGCGCTCTACTCCCTGGCTGACAGAGTGCCGGTCGCCGTCGTGACCCTCGGCGCGCAGGGGGCGATGGCCGTGGACTCCGTCACGGGCGAGGAGGAGTGGGTGCCGTCGCTGCCGGTGTCCGCCTACGATCCGACCGGCGCGGGAGACTGCTTCGGCGCCGCGTTCATCGTCGGCTGCCTGGCCGGCTGGCCGCTCGGTGACCGGCTGCGGTTCGCCAATCTCTGCGCCGCCCTGGCCGTGCAGGAGGTCGGCGGCTCGCTGGCCGCACCCGGCTGGGGGGACATCGCCGACTGGTGGCAGCGCGCCAACGCCCGGAAGGAACGGCAGAGCAGCCAATGGCTGCGGCGCTACAGCTTCCTCGAGGACATCGTCCGTGACGTGCCGCAGGAAGCGCAGCGGCGGGCGACGGCGACCATCGCGCACCTCTCGGACGCGTAGCCGGGGCTTCCGCGCGGCCCCTCCCGCGGGACATGGCCTCCGCCCGGGCTGGCCAATGGACATGATGGCATTGTGTCCAGTGGCGGGCCCGGGCACTGGGCATGTCCCGAGGGGTGGGTGCCTCCGGCCGGGTGCCGCCGCAGGGCCCGAATTCAGCCGCATGCGCTGCCACCCCTAGAATCGTTAAGTGACTTACCCAGCAGCAACAGGTGACTCCCGGCCCGTCCCGGAGGCTAAGCCGGCCTTCGCCGAGGAACGCTCGGCAGTAATCGACCTCGAAGCCATCCGCCACAACGTCCGCCGTCTGGCGGACATGGCCTCACCGGCCCGGGTGATGGCCGTGGTCAAGGCCGACGCCTACGGCCACGGAGCCGTTCCCGTTGCCCGCGCGGCGCTCAGCGCGGGTGCCCACTGGCTGGGAACGGCCCACATCTCGGAGGCCCTGGCCCTGCGCGCCGCCGGCATCGAGGCGCCCCTGCTGGCCTGGCTGCACACCCCCGAGAGCCACTTCGCCGCAGCCGTCGCCGCGGGAATCGACATCGGCTGCTCCGGCTGGGAACTGGAACGCATAGTGGCGGCCGCCCGCGAGCAGGAACGGCCGGCCCGTGTGCACCTCAAGGTGGACACCGGGCTGGGCCGCAACGGCGCGACCCTGGACGCCTGGGACAGCCTCGTCGGCGAAGCCATGGACTACCAGGACCAGGGCCTGCTGCGGGTGGTGGGCATCTTCTCCCACCTGGCCGTCGCCGACGAACCCGAACGCCCCGAAACCGACGAACAGCTGGCGGCCTTCCGCGAGGCCCTCGCGATCGCCCAGGACGCCGGCGTGGATCCCGAGGTGCGGCACCTCGCCAACACCCCGGCCACCCTGTCCCGCCCCGACACCCACTTTGACCTGGTCCGCGTGGGCCTCGGCCTGTACGGGCTGTCCCCGTTCGAAGGGCAGAGCTCGGAGGAGCTGGGCCTGCGCCCCGCCATGACCGTCCGCACCGTCGTTTCGCACTGCAAGGATGTCCCGGCCGGACAGGGCGTGTCCTACGGGCTGAACTACCGCACCGGCAGCACCAGCACCCTGGGGCTGATCCCGCTGGGCTACGCCGACGGCGTCCCGCGGATCGCCACCGGGGGGCCGGTCCGCGTCGGCGGCGTGAACTACCCGGTCGTGGGACGCATCGCGATGGACCAGATGGTGATCGACCTCGGCCCGCTCAACGTTTCCGCCGGCGGCCCCAGCGTCCTCGGCGCCGAGGCGGTACTGTTCGGCAACGGCGACGACGGCGGGCCCACCGCAGAGGACTGGGCCCGGGCCGCCGGCACCAACAACTACGAGATCG
>DASWAW010000062.1:0-4211 GCA_036390955.1 Arthrobacter sp. | reverse complement strand
GTTGGTGGCCACCAGCGGCAGGTTCAGTTCCTTGGCCAGGCGCAGGAGGTCACCTGTGACGCGCCGCTCGATGTCCAGGCCATGGTCCATGAGCTCGCAGAAATAGTTCTCGGCACCAAAAATGTCGCGGAACTCGGCGGCAGCCTCGACGGCTTCCCGGTACTGGCCGAGCCGGAGCCGCGTCTGGACCTCACCGGAGGGGCAGCCGGTGGTGGCGATCAGGCCCTCGGAGTAGGTGTTCAGCAGCTGGCGGTCCAGCCGGGGCCATTTGCCGAAGACCGAGTCCAGCGAGGCGATCGACGAGGCCCGGAACAGGTTCCGCATGCCCACGTTGTTGTAGCTGAGCAGCGTCATGTGCGTGTAGGCGCCGCCGCCGGAGATGTCGTCCTTGCGCTGGTTTTCCTCGCCCCAGCGGACGCGGGTCTTGTCCGTGCGCGCCGTCCCGGGCGTGACATAGGCTTCGACGCCGATGATCGGTTTGATGCCCTGGTCGGTGGCCCGCTTCCAGAAGTCGAAGGCGCCGAAGAGGTAGCCGTGGTCCGTCGTGGCGAGGGCCGGCATGCCGAGCCGCTCGGTTTCGTCGAACAGTTCACTGAGCCGGGCGGCGCCGTCCAGCATCGAGTACTCGGTGTGGTTATGGAGATGGACAAACGAGTCGTTGCTGGAAGTCACCGAATCATTCTAGTGCCGCGCGCCGACCTTTCTACGCGGCACTCCGGGTGCCGCCGGATTGCCCGGTCACATCCGGGGGCGCGCCGGACGCGTCAGGCCTGTCCGGACTCCAGGACTTCCAGCGCGTAGCGCAGGTCCTGCGGGTACTCGCTGGTGACCGTCACCCGCTCCCCCGTCCGGGGGTGGTCGAAGGACAACTGCCGGGCGTGCAGCCACTGCCGGGTGAGGCCCAGCGTCGCGGCGAGCCGCGGGTCGGCGCCGTAGGTCAGGTCGCCGGCGCAGGGGTGGCGCAGGGCAGCGAAGTGGACCCGGATCTGGTGCGTGCGTCCGGTCTCGAGGTGGACCTCCACGAGGGAGGCTTTCCCGAACGCCTCGAGGACCTCGTAGTGCGTGATGGAGTCCCTGCCGTCCTCGATCACGGCGAAGCGCCAGTCGTGGCCCGGGTGGCGGCCGATCGGCGCGTCGATGGTGCCGGCCAGCGGATCCGGCAGGCCCTGGACGACGGCGTGGTAGACCTTGTCCACGGTGCGTTCCTTGAAGGCGCGCTTGAGCGCCGTGTACGCGTTCTCCGTTTTGGCGACCACCATTACGCCGGAGGTTCCGACGTCGAGCCGGTGGACGATGCCCGCACGCTCCGGCCCGCCGGAGGTGGTGATCCGGTAGCCGAGGCCGGCGAGGCCGCCGACGACGGTGGGTCCCACCCAGCCCGGCGAGGGGTGGGCGGCCACACCGACCGGTTTGTCGATGACGACAAATTCGTCATCGTCCAGCAGGATGTTCAGGCCTTCCACTACTTCCTCCACAATTTCCAGGGGGTCCCGGCGTTCCGGGACGACGACGTCGAGCACGGCGCCGGGGGCAAGCTTGAGCGACTTTCCGACCGCTTTGTCCTTGCTGATGACGTTGCCTTCGGCGATCAGCGTGGCGGCCTGCGACCGGGAGATGTCCATGAGTTTGGCCAATCCGGCGTCCACCCGGGTTCCCGCGAGATCATCCGGGACCACGAAGCGGAACGATGACGCAGCGGTGGCCGTCCCCTCGGGCCCGGCGTCCAGCTCGTCGGCGTCGTCCGGAAGGAGGTCCTCCGGCAGGATGTCCTCCGGCAGCGTGCCGGCCGGCGTCAGGTCTTCCGGCATCCGGTCTTCCGGCACCGCATCCTTAGGAGTCATTTTTTACTGTGTCCTTCGTGAGGCGCGAGCCGTCCAGGGAGATCCCGCGCAGGGTGAGCAGGCAGATGATGACCACGGAGGACACCACGGCCGAGTCGGCGATGTTGAAGATCGCGAAGTTCGGGAGCTGAATGAAGTCCACGACGTGGCCCATGGCGAAGGAGGGCTCGCGGAACAGCCGGTCCGTGAGATTGCCCAGCGCGCCGCCCAGCAGCAGCCCGAGCGCCAGGGCCCACCAGATCGACCCGAGCTTGCGCAGCTGCAGCAGAATGGCGACCGACACGGCGGTCATGATGATGGTGAACACCCAGGTGACATTTTCACCGATCGAGAAGGCAGCTCCGGAGTTGCGGATGTAGTACCAGTGCAGCAGCGGGGGCAGCACGGGGATCCGCTCCCCCTCGGTCATGTTGGCCGTGACCCACAGTTTGGTCAGCTGGTCAAAGACGTAAGCGAACACCGCCAGGCCGAAGAAGACGGAGAGCAGCAGGGCCCGCCGCGGCCGCGGCTTCGTGGGCCCCGCCTGGGCGGCCGCAGCGGGCTGCGTGGCGTCAGGTGAGGGTGCGTCAGTCATAGGGCTTTCGTTCACGGGCCAGTGCGGGCACTGGGAGCTGGGTGCTTCATCACGGCCGCCGGCGGACCTGCGGTTAATGGCAAAAGCCGGCGGCCGAGGAATCCTCAGCCACCGGCTTTCAGAATACTTGCTTAATGCCTAGCTGTTGGCTTCGACCTCAGGGGCCGCCACGGAGCCGCGGGCATCCAGATCGCGCAGCTGGCCTTCGATGTAGGCCTTCAGGCGTGAACGGTAGTCGCGCTCGAAGCCGCGGAGCTGCTCGACCTTGCGTTCCAGCACGGAGCGCTGCTGCTCGAGGGCGCCGAGGATCTTGCGGGACTTCTCCTGGGCGTCGTTGACGAGGCTGCTGGCTTCGATCTGCGCTTCGGCGATGATCTTGTCCCGCTGCTGCTCGCCGTCGGCGACGTGCTTGTCGTGCATCTGCTGCGCCATTGCCAGCAGGCCCGCAGCGGACTCGGCTGCCGGGGTGGCGGCGGCGCGTGCCGGGGCAGCTGCCTGCTCGGCTTCCTTTTTCTTGGCAACTTCAGCAGCCTTGGCGGCTTCAGCGGCCTTGGCCTCTGCTTCAGCCTTGGCGCGGTCTTCCTTCTCGGCCTTGACGGGTGCCGGAACCTTTTCCACGACGGGAGCCGCGGCGGCGGAGCTGGCAGGCGTGCCGGCGCCGAGTTCGGCGAGCTTCTTGCGCAGCTCGTCGTTCTCCTGGTTCAGGCGTCGCAGTTCGACGACGATCTCGTCCAGGAAGTCATCAACTTCATCCTGGTCGTAGCCTTCGCGGAACTTGGTCGGCTGAAAGCGCTTGTTGACAACGTCTTCTGGCGTCAAAGCCATCTGGTCACCTCGTTGGTCTAGTTAGTCAGTAGGCCTTTCGGCCATCAAACTACGGTACCTAAATATGGTCTGGTTACTCTAATTCAACACCGCAGTGTCAAACCGGAGTTTTCTATCTGTTTGGTGGCTGCGGACGGGGTCCGCGGCCCTCTACGCGACGACGGGCTGGGAGAACACCAGGAACTTGGCTACCGCCATGGCAATGGTGACCGCCACGAAGAGCAGCAGGAAGCCGAGGTCCAGGGAGATTCCCCCTAGCCGCAGGGGCGGGATGAGCCGCCGGAGCAGTTTGAGGGGCTTGTCTGTGACCGAATACACAGCGTGCGCGGTGACGAGGGCGGCGCCTCGCGGCCGCCAGCTCCGCGCAAACATCTGCACCCAGTCGAAGATCAGCCGGATGATGAGGGCAACAAGGAACAACAGCAGGGCGATATAGACGAGTCCGAAAACAATTCCCATGAGTTAACTCATATCTCCATGTTCATTCCGGATACCGCAGTGTCCTCTTGATGGTTACGCCTCTATTTCAACACGGAAAATTCAAGACGGATGCCAGACAAGGTGTCCTTGCCTGGCATCTGTCGGAAGAATCCCTGGTTAGCTCTGGTTGAAGAAGCTCGCCTGTGTCTCGCTGACCTTCTTGTCATCGCCGATGACTTCGACGTACGACGGCGACAGCAGGAAGACCTTGTTGGTGACCCGCTCGATGCTGCCGCGGAGTCCGAAGACCAGCCCGGCGGAGAAGTCGACGAGTCGCTTGGCGTCCGATTCGCCCATGTCAGTGACGTTCATGATGACGGGGATGCCGTCCCTGAAGCTTTCACCGATGAGTTTGGCGTCGTTGTAGGACCGCGGGTGGATCGTGGTGATCTGGCGGAGTCCGGTGTGCTCTTCACGGCTTGATGCCGCTCGCTTGATGGGTGTCACAGGTGCGCGATATTCCTCTTCAGCGGCGTAGGGCGCTTCCTTGG
>DASWAW010000061.1:0-2260 GCA_036390955.1 Arthrobacter sp. | reverse complement strand
GTAGCCGCTTGAAACTGGCTTTTGGAACGGAAATTTCGCAATAATGACGACGCTTACATCCCGGCAAGCTGACGAAGCGGCGCTGGCAGCGCTGGCGAAGGGAACGAATGTGACCCCGAAGGACGGCCTGGTCCGGATTGTGCAGGGCCTGCGGCGGGTTGATACCGGGACGTACGCCCTCCGCATCCGGCTGGCGGAGAAGCTGGGGATCGGCACGATCGACATCAACGCGATGGCCTTCGTCGGCGAGGTGGACGGCCTCACCCCCAAGGATCTCGGCAAGGCGCTGAACATCACCACCGGCTCGGTCACGGCCATGGTGGACCGGCTGGAATCCAAGGGCTTTATGGTGCGCAAGCCCAACCCCACGGACCGGCGCAGCGTGCTGCTGCACCTGAGCCCGGAGGGCACCGAGGCCATGCAGTGGGCCAACGACCACTTCGCCGCGGCGGCTGCGGCCCTGATCCAGGACTCCTCCGAGGAGAGCATCGTGGACATCGCCGAATTCCTCGAGGGCATCGGCCAGCGTCTGATGGCCGCAGCTACGGACCCGGAAGACGACTAGGGGTCCCTCGGCGCCGAAAAGAATGCTCCCGGTTCGAATCTGACCACCTTTGGAGATGCCGTTTGGTGGGCCATGACCACCATAACGACGGTAGGGTACGGGGACCACTACCCGTGAAGGCGCTCGGTCGGTGTGTTGGGGCGTGCGGATCAACGCCGTCGCCCCCGGTGCCACCCTCACCCCGGAAACGAGTCATCCCGCGCCCCCTTTGACCAATCCAAGCCCGAAATCGAGAGTCATATGGACTTATTCACCACTGGATTCGGCCCGTTCAGCACTGCCGCAGAAGTGGCGGCCGGGATTGATCTCTCCGGGCGGACAGCGATCGTGACCGGAGCGGCGTCCGGGATCGGGGTCGAAACCGCGCGGGCGCTGGCCCAGACAGGGGCAGCCGTGACTCTCGCGGTCCGCAACATGGACGCCGGCCGCAAAGCCGCCCAGCGCATTGAGGCCCTCACATCAAACCCCTGGGTCAGGGCCGCCGAACTCGACCTTGCTGACATTGACTCCGTCGACAGCTTTGCCTCCGGGTGGCAGGGGCCGCTGCACATCCTGGTCAATAACGCCGGGATCATGATGACGCCGGAGTCCTACACATCCCAGGGCTGGGAGCTGCAATTCGCGACCAACCATCTGGGCCACTTCGCCTTGGCCGCCGGCCTGCATCCTGCGCTGGCAGCCGACGGGTCCGCACGCATCGTCGTCGTCAGCTCTTCGGGACACGGCAACTCACCGGTCATCTTCGACGATCTGTTCTTCGACCGGCGGCCTTACGACCCCGGAGCCGCCTATGGGCAGTCCAAGACCGCCAACGTACTCTTCGCCGTTGAAGCCAACCGCCGGTGGGCAGCAGATGGAATCACCGCGAATGCCCTGATGCCCGGAGGCGTCTGGACCAACCTGCAACGGTATTGGGATCCCGCAGTCCTCACGGCAACCAAAGCGCAGGTTCTCAAGGCTGGGTTGCCCGTCAAATCCGTGGAACAGGGCGCCGCGACCTCCGTACTCCTAGCCACCGCGACCGCGCTCGAGGGAATCGGCGGACGGTATTTCGAAGACTGCAACGAAGCCCGAACCGTCGCCCAGATCACCGACGGCCTCCACGGGGTCCTCGACTACGCCTTAGACCCGGAGGCGGCACGGCGCCTCTGGGATATGTCCATGAACTTACTGGCGGCACACCGGCGCGGAGACTGAGTTAGCAAGTCTCCGTTGCGGTTTGCTGGGTAGACGCGTGTGTGGGTCTGACACGAATCAGCGCCCGGCCCCTGGCGTGAGTTGGGCGTCGAATCGGCGTCTGTATTCGGTGGGCGTGGTGGAAAAGGCGCTTGCGAAGTTCTGCCGGAGGGTTACAGCGCTGCCAAAGCCACAGCCAGCTGCGACCTGGTCTATGGACAGGTCGGTGGTTTCCAGTAGCCGCCGGGCAGCATCGAGCCGTCGCGTGCGGATCCAGGCGGAAGGTGTGGTCCCTGTTGACGCCCGGAAGACGCGGATGAAGGTCCGACGACTCATGTGGGCCTCGGTGGCGAGGCGATCGATGCTGAGGGGTTCATCCAGCCGGCCCAAAGCCCATTCGAGCAAGTTCGCCATCGGGTCGTCCGAGGAGCGCGGCGGAAGGGGGTGCTCGATGTACTGCGCCTGTCCGCCCTCCCGGTGCGGGGCGATGACCAGACTGCGTGCTACCCGGTTCGCTGC
>DASWAW010000060.1:0-1639 GCA_036390955.1 Arthrobacter sp. | reverse complement strand
CGCCCGGGCGCAGAGCGAGGATTTCGGACTCCCCGAACTGCTCAACGCCCTCGCCTACGACAAGCAGAGTGCAACCTCCATTGCCGGTTCCCTTGGGGCGGCGCGGGAGAACGCCCGCCGAGCCCGGGAAACCGTGTCGTCCGGGCTCTGGGAGAGCCTGAACACGACGTACTACGGGCTGAACCAGCACCGCAAGGACGTCGTCGGCACCTACCGATTCTGCAACTGGGTGCTGGAGCGCACGGCCATGGTCAGCGGCCTCGCCGACACCACGGTGAGCCACGACGAGAGCTGGCAGTTCCTGGTCCTGGGCCGCTCGCTGGAACGCGCCGACATGACCGCGCGGATGCTCTCCACCCGGGACGTGCTCTCCGCCGGCATGTCGTGGGTCAACATGCTCCGCTGCGCCGGCGCGTACGAATCGTTCCTGCGGACCCGCCGCGCGGCCTTCGGCGACCAGCACGCCGCCGAGTTCCTGCTGCTGGACCGGTTGTTCCCCCGGTCCATTGTGTACGCGCTGCGTGATGCCGACGAGTGCCTCGCCATGCTGGATCCCTCGGCCCAGCGCGTCGGCTTCATCAACGACGCCCGGCGGATCGTCGGGCAGGCCCGCACCTTCCTCGAGTTCCACCGCACCGACGACCTGATGTCTGAACTGCCGGAGCACATGGAGCGCGTGCAGAAGGCCGTCTCGCAGGCCTCGGACGCCATTTCCCGTAAGTACTTCAATCAGGCAGACGAACTGGCCTGGGTGGGAGAAGTTTCATGACCCGGCTGAGCATCATCCACAAGACCGCGTACAAGTACAACAAACGAGTCACGCTCTCCTACAACGAGGCCCGCATGACCCCGCTGACAGATCCCCAGCAGGTGGTCCTGGAGTCCTCCCTGAAGGTCTCGCCCTCCCAGGCGGCCCTGAGCAGCTACCGCGACTACTGGGGCACACGTGTTACCGCCTTCGACATGCAGATGCCGCACGAGCACCTCGAGGTGCTGTCCACCACCACCGTCGAGGTGCACCGGGCGGAACGGATCCCGGCGGAGGCGGACATCGTCGGCTGGGAGGTCCTGGACGCCCCGGAGACCCTCAACAAGTTCAGCGACTGGATCCCGCAGTCGCAGCTCACCGGGCCGGGCACCGAAGTGCTGGGAATCATTCCCGGCGTCGTCGAGGGCCGCAACCCGCACGAGGCCGCGATGGCCGTCTTCGAATGGATGCGCGGAGAAATGACCTACATGAAAGGCTCCACCGGCGTCACCACAAACGCCGAGGAAGCCTGGACCCAGCGCCAGGGCGTCTGCCAGGACCTGGCGCACCTCGCCATCGGTGCGCTGCGCAGCCGGGGCATCCCGGCGCGTTACGTCTCCGGTTACCTGCACCCGCGGTCGACGGCGGAACTCGGCGAGACGGTCGCCGGGCAGTCGCACGCCTGGCTGGAGTGGTGGGATGGCGAGTGGCGCAGCTGGGACCCCACCAACCACAAACCGGCCGGCGACTTCCACGTTACCGTCGCAAGGGGCCGTGACTACCGCGATGTGCCCCCGCTGAAGGGAATCCTGTCCGGCGGAGGTGGCTCCGCCCTCAGCGTGACCGTGGAAATCACCCGCCTGGCCTGATCCCCGCCTGGCCTGTTTTCCG
>DASWAW010000059.1:0-11452 GCA_036390955.1 Arthrobacter sp. | reverse complement strand
TTCTGCCGCCGGTCCGAGATTCCCGGCTTTCGTTCGACCA
This sequence comes from Arthrobacter sp., assembly GCA_036390955.1. Lineage (GTDB taxonomy): Bacteria > Actinomycetota > Actinomycetes > Actinomycetales > Micrococcaceae > Arthrobacter. The sequence continues at coordinate 11,412 of DASWAW010000059.1, read as the reverse complement.
GGCCGCGCTGTTCCAGTTCGTCAATGAGGGCCACGATCTGGCTGGGGTCGAGGCTGAGAAACTCGGCCAGTTCGCGCTGGGTGGGTCCCAGGTCGCCGCAGGCCAGCGCCAGGACGGAGTAGGACCGCTCTTTCAGCCCGAACTCCGCGAGGGCGGCGTTGTTGAGTACGCTGCCGGCAGCGTGCAGCTTGGCCAGAAGGAAGCCGATATCAGTGCTGATGCTGGACTCCGCCAGCCGTGCTGAAGCCCCGCCGGAGCTGTCGGCGGCGGCATTTACCTGTTGTGTCATGGTGCCTTTCGGGCGGGTGGCCGGCCGGGTCGTTGAATTATTCAATGATCCCATGCGGGGCACGGCGGCGATAGGCGTGCCCCCCGGGGTGTCGAGGGTGGCGGCCGGCACCTTCCTGCCAGTGCGGCGGGCGCGTGAAAACGGCCCGCACCACCGGCACATTTGAATGCATAAATAAATGATTGACATTTTCAAGGATTAAGTTTCTAATTGAAGCAGTCAAGGGAGACGTGGATCACACCGCAGGCTCCCGGGGATAGCCGCCGCAAGGCGCAGTGCAAAGGAGCAGCATGAGCCTGTCAGGGAAAGTAGCAATCGTCACCGGAAGCGGCCGCGGCCTGGGCCTGGCGTACGCCCGGGAACTCGCCCGCCAGGGCGCCGCCGTCGTGATCAACGACGTGGATGCCGGGGTGGCCGCCGACGCGGTCCGGACGATCGAGGCCGACGGCGGCCGCGCCGTCGCCGTCGTCGCTCCGGTGGGCAGTTCCGAGGTGGCCAGACAGCTTGTGCAGGCAGCCGTCACGGAGTTCGGCCGGCTCGACATCCTGGTCACCAACGCCGGCATCCTGCGGGACAAATCCCTGCTGAAGATGACGGATGAGGACTTCGACGCCGTGATCAACGTCCACCTCAAGGGCACCTTCACCTGCGCCCGCGAAGCGTTCGCGTACTTCAAGGAAAACGGCATCGCCGGCCGCATCATCACCATCGGCTCGCCCACCGGCCAGCGCGGCAACTTCGGCCAGACCAACTACGCCGCGGCCAAGGCCGGGATCGTCGGCATGGTCCGCACCTGGGCGCTGGAAATGAAGAAGGCCGGGGTGACCGCCAACGCGGTGATCCCGGTGGCCGCCACCGCCATGACCAAGACCGTCCCGTACTTCCAGAAGGCGGTCGAAGCGGACGAACGCGGCGAGGCCATGCCGGCCTTTTTCCGGCACGATCTGGGGTTCGGAACCGCCGACGACGTCGCGGGGCTCATTGCCTTCCTTGCCTCCGACGAAGCTGCCGGCATCACCGGCCAGGCGATCGGTGCCGGCGGGGACCGTCTGCAGCTCTGGACCCACCCCGAGGCTGCGGTCACCGCGTACCGCGAGGGCGGCTGGGGCTACGAGGACCTGGTGGCGGACTTCGGCGCGCTCTTCGGCGGCAAGCTGCAGAGCGTCGGCGAGGAGTTCCTGCCGCTTCCGGAAGAGCTCAAGCCCGAACCTGCTGAGGTCCGCTGACATGGCCTCCCAGCGTTATGAACTCGGCATCGATGCCGCCGCCCTCGACGCGATCGACATGCACGTCCATCTCGAGGTGGACGGCCACGGCCACCAGTCCCTCCCGCCGGCCCTGAACGAGGCTTCGGCCAAATATTTCAAGGCCGAGGACCGGACCCCGTCGCTGGACCGGATCGCCGAGGTCTACCGCGGGCTGAACATGGCCGCGGTCGTGTTCACCGTGGATGCCCGCACCCAGCTCAAGCACGAGCCCAACAGCATCGAGGAGCTCATCTCCGGTGCCGCCCGGAACAACGATGTGCTGATTCCCTTCGGCAGTGTGGATCCACGCACCGGCGCCGAGGCCATCCAGGGAGCCAAGCACCAGGCCATCGACCTGGGTGCCCGCGGGTTCAAGTTCCATCCCAGTCTGCAGGGCTTCGACCCCTCCAGCGAACAGTTCTACCCGCTCTGGGAAGCGCTGCAGGAGCTCGGTCTCCCGGCCATTTTCCACACCGGGCAGAACGGCATGGGCGCCGGGCTCCCGGGCGGGTACGGCATCAAGCTCGGCTACTCGAACCCGCTGCTGCTGGACGCCGTTGCGGCGGACTTCCCGGAACTGCAGATCATCATGGCCCACCCCTCGGTGCCGTGGCAGGACGAGGCGAACTCCATCGCCACACACAAGTCCAACGTGTTCATTGACCTTTCCGGCTGGTCCCCGAAGTATTTCCCGGAATCCCTGGTACGGATGGCCAACTCCGTGCTGCAGGACAAGGTGCTCTTCGGCACCGACTTCCCGCTCATCACCCCGCAGAAATGGCTGGGGGCCTTCGCGGATTTGCCGCTCAAGGACGAGGTCCGGCCCAAGATCCTCAAACACAACGCCGTCCGCCTGCTCGGACTGGGAGGCTGAGATGTCAGTCGATACCGAAAACCAGACGAGACTGTACGGCGTCTGCGACTACTACGACGCCGAGTCCCTGCTGACAGCGGACGAGCGCCGAGTGCTCGGCAGGCTGCGGACCTTCCTCGATGTGGAGGCCCGGCCGCTGCTGGCGGACTACTGGGAACGCGGCGAATTCCCGGACCAGCTGGCACAGCCGCTGATCGGCCTGGACCTGATGGAACCGGCGGAACTGACTGGCGCCCCGGGTGCAGAGCAAACACCGGCCCGGGGAATCTACCAGGGCTTCCGGATCTTCGAACTCGCCCGCACCGACGCCTCGCTCGCCACCTTCTACACGGCCCAGGCCGGACTGTTCCGGACCGCGATCCGGGTCGGCGCCTCCGCCGAACAGCAGGACGAGTGGATGCCGAAGGTCATCGATTTCTCGCTGAAGGGCGTTTTCTCGCTGACAGAACCGGAGTCCGGCTCCGACATCGCCGGCGGGCTCAGCACCACCGCCCGCCGTGTCCAGGACGGTGACGGGGACGGCTGGGTCCTCGACGGCGCCAAGCGCTGGATCGGCGGTGCCGCCACCGCGGACGTCCTGGCCGTTTTTGCCCGCGATGTCTCCGACGGCCAGGTCAAGGCCTTCCTCGTCGAGCGGGAAGCCGCCGGCGTGACGCTGGAGAAGATCCGCGGCAAGACCGCGTTGCGGATGATGCAGAACGCCCACATCACCCTCGACGGGGTACGGGTTCCCGAATCCATGCGTCTGCACAATGTGAACTCATTCCGGGACGTCGCGGCCATGCTGCGCGCGATGCGCTCGGACGTGGCCTGGATCGCCACCGGCATCGCGGCCGGTGCGTTCGAGGCGGCCCTGCGCTACGTCACGGAGCGCCGGCAGTTCGGGCGCACGCTCGGATCCTTCCAGCTCGTCCAGGAAAAACTGGCCCGGATGCTCGGAAACGTCACCTCGGCGCTGTCCCTGGTGGTCCGGCTGACCGAACAGCAGTCAAAGGGCATCTACCGGGACCAGGACTCCGCCCTGGCCAAGATGCAGACGTCCCTGCTGATGCGCGAAACCGTCGCCCTGGCCCGCGAAGTGGTCGGCGGCAACGGCATCACACTGGAAACCGATGTCGCACGTTTCCATGCCGACGCCGAGGCCGTCTATTCATACGAAGGCACCCACGAAATCAACGCCCTCATCGTCGGCCGGGCGCTGACCGGTGAAAGCGCCTTCACCCGCTGACCCCAGCACCCACAGAACCGTCACACCCCGCCCCGGCACCGCCGTCGGACACTTCCCTACCCCGCCCAGCCCTCCAGGAGGACACCATGCCCAATCTCGTCGTCGATTTCGACAAACTGCTCACCCTCGCCGGCACCGATCTCGGCGTCACCGAATACCGCGAAATCACCCAGGAACAGATCAACAAGTTCGCCGACGCCACGGGGGACGACCAGTGGATCCACGTTGACCCGGAACGCGCCAAGGACGGCCCGTTCGGCGCCCCGATCGCCCACGGCTTCCTCACCCTCTCCCTCATCATCCCCTTCTGGGGCGAGCTGTTCGACGTCGACGGCGTCACCGCCAAGGTCAACTACGGCCTGGACAAGGTCCGCTTCACCTCCCCGGTCAAGGTCGGCGCGCGGATCCGCATGCAGTCCACCATCACCGAAGTCACCGAGGTCAAGGGCGGAGCCCAGATCAAGGTCGCCAACACCATCGAGATCGAAGGCCAGGAGCGCCCCGCCGTCGTGGCCGAGTTCCTCGCCCGCTTCTACAAGTAAAAGCCCCTCCAGAACCCCTCCCTCTGTTCAAAGGAACAACCATGTCAGGACTCACTCAGCTTCAAGCGATGGGCACCGCCGAGCGACGCAAGGAAGCGCGCACGGTCATTGCCTCCAGCTATCTGGGCAGCACGATCGAGTACTACGACTTCCTCCTCTACGCCACGGCCGCAGCGGTCGTCTTCCCGAAGGTTTTCTTCAGCGGCATGGACGACTGGGTGGGCGTTGTGGCGGCCTACGGCACGTTTGCCGCGGGCTACGTGGCCCGCCCGGTGGGCGGCATCATCTTCGGCCACTTCGGCGACAGGATGGGCCGCAAGAGCATGCTGATCATCTCCATGCTGGTCATGGGCCTGGCCTCCACCCTGATCGGGCTGGTCCCGGGTGCCTCCGTGGCCGGACCCTGGGGTGCGGTGCTCCTCGTGATTCTTCGCGTCTTCCAGGGCATCGCCGTCGGCGGCGAATGGGGCGGGGCCGCCCTCATGGCGCTGGAGCACTCCGAATCGGGCAAACGCGGTTTCGCCGCCTCGTTCGTCAACGCCGGGGCGCCCACCGGCGCCGTCCTGGGCACCCTGATCATGGGCGCATTCTCCGCGCTGCCGAACGATCAGTTCCTCGCCTGGGGCTGGCGGGTGCCGTTCCTGCTCTCCTTCGTGCTGCTGGGCGTGGGCATGTTCGTCCGGCTTAAGGTTTCCGAAAGCCCCATCTTCAAAGCCGCCATCGAGCAGGAAACGGCCGAGCGGGAAAAAGCCGGACGGGAAGCTGCGCAGGGAGGGGGCGCCGGAATCACGGCAAAGCCGTCCGCGCCCCTGGTGCAGGTGCTGCGGCGGCCCAAAACCCTGATCTTCACCATGCTCGCAGGCGCCGCAGGATTCGCCCTCCAGGTGGTCCTGGCCACGTTCTCGGTGACCTACGCCGTCTCCAAGGGCGCCGACCGCCAGGGCGTGCTGTACGCCTTCGCCGCTGCCTCCCTGATCTCCATCGTGTTCGTGATCATGGGCGGACGGCTTTCCGACAAGGTGGGCAGGCGGCCGGTGATGATCGGCGGGCTGGTTCTCTTCATCCTTTACCTGGTGCCGATGTTCCAGCTGCTCTCCTCCAACAACATCATGCTGATCTTCGTGGCCTTCGCCATCGGCCTGATGATCCATTCCACTCTTTTCGGTCCGTTGGCGGCCTTCGTGTCCGAGCAGTTCGGCACCACCTCCCGCTATACCGGAGCGTCCCTTGGCTACCAGCTGGCAACCCTGCTTGGCGCCGGGTTCACCCCGGGCATCGTGGCCCAGATCTTCAAGGACTCGGGCCAGGACACGGGATCGGTGGTCTGGTACCTGGCGATCATGTCGGTGGTTTCAATCGTCTTCATCCTGCTGACCCGGGAACCGAAGAACAACGACCTCCAGACCGTCCAGGCCTGACCCTTCATCGGGTCCGGCCCGACGGGCTAACCTCACAGTAGAAAGGATTCGCCGTGGAAAATTTTGGCATCGGCTCGTGGCTGCAGCGTCGCCGCCCGAAGTCCGGCAGCAAAACCGCCCTGATCAGCGGAGACCGGGAAGTCAGTTACGAACAGTTCGCGGACCGGACCGTCCGGCTCGCCAACGCCCTGCGGGACCGCGGCGTGGCCAAGGGGGACCGGGTCGCCTACCTGGGGGAAAACCACCCGTCCTTCCTGGAGACCCTCTTTGCCTGCGGCACCCTGGGTGCCATCTTCGTCCCGCTCAACACACGGCTGGCACCTCCGGAAATCCAGTTCCAGCTGCAGGACTGCGGCGCCGTGGGGCTGGTTCATGCAGGCAGCCTCCGCGACCTGGCAGCCCGCGGGGCGGCCGGAACGGCGGTGAAGACCCTCATTGTCATCCCCGACCATGCCGACGCCGGCAGCAACCCGGTGGCACCGGGCGGCGCCACGGAGGCTCCGGCGGCGGTGGAGGACTTTGAGGACCTTGTGGCCTCCGGTTCGGACCAGCCGCTCGATGAGCCGGTCACGCTGGACGACGGTGCCATGATCCTCTACACCTCCGGTACGACGGGCCGGCCCAAGGGCGCCCTGCTGACCCACGGCAACGTCACGTGGAACTGCATTAATGTGATCGTTGATTTCGACTTCTCCTCGCATGACGTGGCGTTGATGATTTCGCCGATGTTCCACGTGGCGTCACTGGACATGGGCGTCCTGCCGACCCTGCTTAAGGGAGGAACGGTGGTGCTGGAGCCGAAGTTCGACCCCGGCAGGACGCTGGAGCTCATTGAGCGGCACCGGGCGACCACCATCAGTGGGGTACCGACCACCTATCAGATGCTCGCCGAGCACCCGGCGTGGGCCACGGCGGACCTCAGCTCCTTGAACAAGCTCACCTGTGGCGGATCAGCGGTGCCCATGCGCGTGCTGGAGGCCTACGAAGCGCGCGGCCTGCGGTTCTCCAATGGCTACGGCATGACCGAGACTGCCCCGGGCGCCACCACCCTGCCGGCAGCCAGGTCCAGGGACAAGGCCGGATCGGCCGGGCTTCCTCATTTCTTCACCGATGTGCGGATCACGGGCTTTGACGGGAGCACCGCTGCGCCGGGGACGGTCGGCGAGATCCAGATCAAGGGCCCGAACGTGATCCCCGGATACTGGAACCGGGCTGACGCCACCGCCGAGGCGTATGCGGAGGGCGGCTGGTTCAAGTCCGGCGACATGGGATACAAGGATGACGACGGGTTCGTCTTCGTCTCAGACCGGATCAAGGACATGATCATTTCCGGCGGCGAGAACATCTATCCCGCCGAAGTGGAACAGGCCATCACGGAACTCGAGGCCGTGGGAAGCGTGGCCGTGATTGGCGTGCCGGATGAGAAATGGGGTGAGGTGCCGCGGGCAGTCGTCCTGCTGCGCGAGGGCGCCCAGCTCACGGAGGAGCAGCTCAGGAGGCACCTCGAAGGACGCCTGGCACGCTACAAGATCCCCAAGTCCGTCGTGTTCGTCGATGAGATGCCCCGGACAGCCAGCGGCAAGATCAAGAAGGCCGACCTTCGGAAACTGAGTTCCCTCCAGCCATGACCGGGTGCCGCCCCGGGCCGTCAGTGGATGAGGGCCAAGGCGACGCCGACGGCCATGAACAGCACGCCGAACGTCCGGTTGAGGATGCGCTGCCCGCGGGCATCGTGCGTGAACCGCTGGAAGGACGTGGCTGCCGCGGCGAAGAAGAACCACATGACCAGAATGTCGATCACAATCACGGTGGCGGACAGTGTCAGGTACTGCGGCAGCAGCGGATCCGCCGGGCGGATGAACTGCGGCATAAAGGCCAGGAAGAACACGATCGCCTTGGGGTTCAGCAGGTTGACCCAGAGGCCGCGGCGGAACATGGACAATGCGGGTTCGTTGCGCAGCGCTGCGGCCTTTTCCTGGTCCAGATCGGGTTCATGCCGGAACTGCTGGATGCCCAGGTAGACAAGGTAGGCGGCACCGGCGTAGCGGATCACGTTGAAGGCCACCGGCGAACTGGCCACGAGCACCCCGACACCGAGGGCCACAATCACGATGTGCACGACCAGCGCGGCCTGCTGGCCGAGGATCCCCCAGATGGAACGCCGGAAGCCGGAGTTCAGGGAATTGCTCATGGTGTTGATGGCGCCCGCGCCGGGAGTGAAGCTGATCAGGACGCCGGCGCCCGCCAGGGCCAGCCAAAGGGAGGGTTGCACTGATTCAGTTTACTTCCGCGGGCGGGCCCTCCTTTCCCCTGGCTTACCCCCGTCAGGCACCGGCCGGGCGACAGGAGAGGTCACAGCGGGCGCAAAGGCACCGGTCCACGTTCGAACGGGACCAATGGAGCATGGTTCTCGGAAGGTCGTTGTGACTCGGATACTGGTCAAAGTACATGTGCGCCCGGGCCGACATGTAGCCCGTTTCATCGACGGCGAAGTGGCCGATGAGCTGCATCCCGCGCTCGGCCGCCTTCGATTCCAGGGAATTGGCGTCGTCCAAAATTGGTTCCGAGCCACCGAAGTATCCACTGAATCTGCCAGGGTGGGCGATCGCGAAGTACCTGGTGAATTCCGAATCCAGCGCCATCAGCACAGCGTCGTGGAACGGGGCCAGGGAGCCCGCAAAGTCTTCGGTGATGACTTGCACGCTGTCCAGCTGCATGTCCGCGTCCAAACAAACCAGCACCAGGTTGGACCTGACTCTGCCGTCCGGGACGATGAACGGGCGGGCCAGTATGACGAAGTCGAAACCTGCTTGGATGATCATGTCTTGAGACTAGAAAACCCGGCCCTGGGGGTCTACGGCGGTCAGCGGCTATGTGGACAACCGACTGCAAACCAGCCTCCTCGCCGGCAACTGTGAGTGGTGGAGCCGGTTCCTGCACGTTGCTCCTTCTTCCCTGCTGCTCCGCGCCCGAAGGCGGCTCCGGGATGCCGGGTCGCTACTATGGCCACTGTGAAACTCCGCCGCGCGTTAGCCCTCCTGCTGCTACTTCTGGCCCTGGCCTTCACAGCGGTTTCCGGCGCGTCCGCGCAGGCCAGCGGCCCCGATCCGGTTCCCGGCGCCGCTGGAACGGCGGACCGCGGGCCCTCCGGGCGGGAGGAAAACGGTCCGCTGTGGGGGGCGCAGCTTGACTGGTCGACGGACTCAGCCGCCCACTATGCCGGGCGCCTGGGGAAACCGGCGGCACTCTACGCCCATGAAGTGTCGCTGCCCGTTCAGGAGCAGGAAAAGAATTTCATCCCGCAGTTCCTGGACCAAGCAGGCTCCGAAGGCGCCGATGCCCTGATCACGGTCAATCCGAGGGTTCCCTTGGCGCAGCTCGGGACGGAGAGCTCAAACCAGCTGGCGCAGGACATCAAAGTGATGGCTAAGGGGTTCAAAGGCCGGCTGTTCATCCGCTTCGCCCCCGATATGAATGCCGGCTGGGTGGCGTGGGGCCAAAAGCCGGCGGAGTACATTGCGGCGTTTCGCGCCGTGACCGCCGCCATGCGCCAATCGCTGGACGAGCCGTTGATGGTCTGGTCGCCGTTCCAGGGCAGCGACTATCCCTTCCCCCAGGCTCCCGACGCCGCGCAGCCGTCCAGCCCGGGCTTCGCCGCACTGGACACGAATTCCGACGGTGTCTGGAACCTCCAGGATGCCGCCTACGCGCCCTACTACCCCGGGGACGACGCGGTCGACTGGGTCGGGTTGTCCGCGTTCCACGACGACACGGCCGGCGGGCCGCCGGTCAACACCCTCCCCGCTGCGGACGGGCTGACCCGCATGCTGGGACCCGCGCAGCCGGTCCAGGACGCCGTGGACCTGAACTTTTACGACAACTACGCCACGGCCAGGAACAAGCCCCTGCTTCTGGAAACCGGTGCCTTCTACAGCCCGGCCAGCGGTGGACCGGCTGAAAACGAAATCAAACGCGCGTGGCTGGGGCAGCTCCTCGCAGCCCCGGCTTCCGGATACGACCACATCCGGGCAGTGCTGTGGAAGGAAACAGCCACACAGCGCGCATCCGGTGAAGTGGCCATCGACTGGCGCCTGACGACGGACCCCGGCACGGCGTCGCTTCTGGCCAGCGGGCTGGCGCAGGCCAACTTCCAGACGGGCAACACCGCGGCGGGAAACGGCGGACACACCGCGAACAGTCCGTCGGGCGGCAGTGTGATCTCCGGAGGCTGGGCATGGGTGGCTGCCGCCGCGGGATTGACGCTGGCCGCCGCTTTGTGGACGCTCCCTTTCCGCTGGCCGGCGGCGCGGTCCTGGGCCTACCAGGAGGAGAACATCAGGGACAGGCGGGTGGACATGCTCCGCGGCATGGCGATCCTGTTTGTGGTGGTGAACCACGTCGGCCTGACATCGTTGTTCCAGCTGCTTACCCAGGAAACGATTGGTGCGGTGTCCGGCGCGGAATTCTTCGTGCTGCTGTCCGGCGCCGTTCTGGGCATGGTCTACGGGCCCAGGATCAAGGACAGCCTCGGGGAAGTGGTGGACAAAACTACCGGCCGGTCGTGGAAGCTCTACGTCACTGCCCTGGCCGTCGTCATGACCGTGTTCCTGGTCAGCCTCGTGCCGCTGATCCAGAGTTCGGTACTGACCGCGTTCACGGACCAAGGCACCGGCGGGGCGGGCACGGCTGCGGCCGGGCGCAGCTATGACCTGTATGCGGGGGTGGAGGGGCTCCTGCAGTTCCCGGTCCCAGCCTGGCTGATCCCGAAAATCCTGCTGCTTGAGTTCGGACCGTGGCAGTTCAACATCATGGGACTGTACGTCGTGCTCCTGCTGCTCAGCCCCCTGATCCTTTGGGCACTGTCCCGCAGGCTGGCATGGCTGGTCCTGCTGGTCAGTGCAGCCCTCTATACGGCGGGTTCGCTGGCACGCATCCGTCTCCTGCCCTCCCAGTTCGAAGATTCCTTTCCGCTGATGGTCTGGCAGATTCTCTTTGTCGTGGGCCTGACCGCCGGCTACTACCGCAGGCCCCTCGTGGATTGGTTTGCCCGCCACCCGGGTGTGCTGGCCCTCTGCGCGCTGCTGACGGTACTTTTCGGGCTGTTCGCTTTGTCCAACCCGTACCTTTCCAATGCTTACGACATCCGCCTTGAATTGCTGCCGGACGCCCTGCATCAAATGCTTTACAGCGGATATTTCGGCCGGACATACCTTGGCGCGGGACGGCTGCTGAATGTCCTGTTGGTGGTCATCACCGCCTATACCGTTCTGACCGCGTACTGGAAGCTGCTGGAACGGGCCCTGGGCTGGTTCCTTATCCCGCTGGGGCAGGCCACCTTGTATGTATTCATAATCCACGTGTTCCTGATCCTGGCCCTGGCGAATATCCCGGTGCTGCAGCGGGGCGACATCTGGCTCAACACGGGTGCGTATGTGTTGGTCCTGGGCCTGCTGTGGACGATGGTGAAGACCAAGTTCTTGTTCCGGATCATCCCCCGCTAGCGGCCCGGGCGGGGACCGCCGGGCTGCGGGAGGCTACGGCTGGGAGCCTCCGCCGGCGTGACGCTGCCCGCGCTGAGGCATTAGGCGGCGGGCATCTCACGCCCGGGCGATCACCTCGCCGTTGGGGATCAGGAACCAGCCGTCATCGGTGGAACCCCAGCGGTGCCAGCCTGCCGAAATCCGGGCCAGGTCGGCGGCATTGGCGAAGCCGTATTCGAGCGCCTGGTCCGCGAAGGCCGAGTGCAGCACCCGCTCGCCCCACACCCGGGCCTGCCAGCGGCGTTGCTGGCCGGTGGCGTAGAGCCAGTTGCTG